>NZ_JALCYX010000004.1:118667-185993 GCF_022690695.1 Anaeromyxobacter sp. SG17 | reverse complement strand
GCCCCACCGCCGCGCCCGCGGCTCACGCGTGCGCGCGCGCCTCCTCCGGCGCCGCCGCGCGGGCGGCGCGGCGCGCGCGGACGGGCTCGTGCACCCGCGCCAGCTCGCCGAGCGCGAACGCGCCGCACGCCATCACCGCGTCGCGCGCGGCCACGTCGAGGAACGCGCCCGCCGTGACGAGGTTCAGCGCGATCGCGGCGAGCCACGCCATCGCCACGAAGCCGAAGATCCGCGCGAACCCGAGCAGGATCGCCGCCCCGACGACGATCTCCACGATCCCCGCGGCCCGCATGAACAGCTCCGGACGGACCGGCAGGAGCCGGATCGCGAGCGGGCTGAGGTACATCCGCCAGTCGGTGAGCAGGTTCGTGAACTTGTCGAGCCCGGCGACGATGGGCACGACGCCATAGGCGATCCGGAGCACCCGGTAGGCCTTCACTGTGGTCTTCTCCATGATTCCCTCCTCGCAGTCGGATGCGCGGAGGCGGCGAGGGGTTACGTTCGCCGGCCTGGCGGCCTCCTCGACCTGGCTCACCGGGATCGCCGTCGACGAGGCGCTCGGGCGGCTGCGGCGGACGGGTGTGGAGCGGCTCGACGCGCCGGAGGCGGAGGACGAGGCGCCTGCGTTGCCCGACCGCTCGCCCGAGGATCGGGCCGCGGCGCGAGAGGCGACGTCGTTCCTCCAGCGCGCCCTCGATCTTCTCCCGCCCGCCTCGCGTCGCGCTGCGACCGGATCGTCGCCGCGGTCATGCCCCGCCTCGGCTGATCGTCGCTTTGAAGGGGCGCGCGGTCACCGCGTAACGCCTCCCGCATCCGACCGTATTGAAGGTGACTGGAGGTCGTATGCGTTTCACGACGAGGTGGGGGGCGCTCCTCGCGACGCTGGTCGCGTGCGGAGGCGGTGGGTCGTCGAGCGGCTCGAGCAGCGCGACCCCGATGCCGACGCCCGGGACGACGACGCCCAGCGCGAACCCCACGGCTCAGAACGAGATCACGATCAAGGGCATGGCGTTCAGCCCGCTGAAGCTGGAGGTGGCGCCTGGCGCCACGGTGACGGTGCGGAACCTCGACTCCATGCCGCACTCCGTCACGAGCGAAAGCACGGCAGGGGCGTTCCGCCCGGGCGCGGCGAGCGGGGTCTCGTTCGACACCGGCTCGTTCACGGGGGAGCGGACGTTCACGATCCCCGCGAACGCGCCCGTCGGCGCGACGATCCCGTACTACTGCTCGGTCCACCTCGGCACGATGGCGACGCCGAACGGCGAGATCGTGGTCACCGCCACACCGGCGACGACCACCCCCACGCCGACGGCGCCCTCGATGCCCTCGGCGCCCTCGAGCCCGTACGCGACCGAGTGAGGGAGCGCGCGGCGGGCCCGCCGCCCGCCCGGCCCGCCGCGCCTTGTCCCCGGCGGGACGACGGCGTAGCCTCGCGCCTCCATGCGCCGCCGCCTCGCCGCCGCCCTGCTCGCGGCCAGCCTGCTCGCGCTCCCGCGGTCCGCGGCCGCCGGCCCGGAGCGCACCATCGTGGTCGGGGCCGATCGCGACTACCCGCCCTACGAGTTCCTCGACGCCGAGGGCCAGCCCGCCGGCTACAACGTCGAGCTCACGCGCGCCATCGCCGAGGTGATGGGCCTGCGGGTCGCGTTCCGCTTCGGCGACTGGGCGGAGATCCGGGCGGCGCTCGAGGCGGGAGAGATCGACGCGCTGCAGGGCATCTCCTTCTCCGAGGCCCGCGCCGGCACGCTCGACTTCGCCCCGCCCCACGCCATCGTCCAGCACGCGCTGTTCGCGCGGAAGGGCACCCCGGAGGTCACCTCGCTCGACGCCCTGCGCGGCAAGGAGGTCATCGTCTTCGGCGGCGGGATCATGGACGAGGAGCTCACCCGCCGCGGGATGGGCGCCGCGCTCGTCCGGACCGGCACCCCCGCCGACGCGATGCGGCTCCTCGCCTCCGGCCGCCACGACTACGTCGCGCTCGCGCTCCTGCCGGGCGTGTACATCGCGCGCGAGCTCGGACTCTCGAACGTGGAGCCGGTCGCGCGCGCCGTGGCGAGCGAGCCCTACGGCTACGCGGTGCGGAAGGGCAACGCGGCGCTCCTCGCCCGCCTCGACGAGGGCCTCGCCATCCTGAAGAAGACCGGCCGCTACGACGCGATCCACCAGCGCTGGCTCGGGGTGCTCGAGCCGCGCGGCCTCAGCTGGGAGACGGCCCTGCGGTGGGCGGCGATCGTGCTCGTGCCGCTCCTCGCCGTCCTCGGGGCGGTGCTCCTCTGGTCGCGCTCCCTCTCGCGGCAGGTGGCGCAGCGGACCGCCTCGCTCGCCGCGGAGGTGAAGGAGCGGCAGCGCGCGATGGAGGAGCTCCGGCGGCACCAGGCGGAGCTCCTGCAGGCGGACAAGCTCGCGGCGCTGGGGGTCCTCGTCTCCGGCGTCGCCCACGAGATCAACAACCCGACGGGCCTCATCCTGCTCGACACGACCACCGTGCGCGCCGCCCTCCTCGACGCCCTCGACGCGCTCGACGCGCGCGGAGACACGGACGGGCTCGCGCTCGCGGGCCTCCCCTACCGCCGCATGCGCGAGGAGCTCCCGCAGCTCCTCGACGAGATGGCCCAGAGCGGCCGGCGGATCCAGCGGATCGTCGAGGACCTCAAGGACTTCGCCCGGCGCGACGACGCACCGCCGCTCGCCCCCGTGGATCTGAACGAGGTCGCGCGCGCGGCGGCGCGGCTCGCGGGCGCGGCGCTGCGGAAGGCGACCGCGCGCTTCGAGCTCGAGCTCGCCCCCGCGCTGCCGGCGGTGCTCGGGAGCGCGCAGCGCATCGAGCAGGTGGTGGTGAACCTGCTCGTGAACGCGTCCGAGGCCTTGCCCGCGCCGGGCCGCGGCGTGCGACTCACCACCCGTCGAGAGGACGGGCGCGTCGTGCTCGAGGTGCGCGACGAGGGCGTGGGCATCGCGGCGGAGCACCTCGCGCGCGTCGAGGAGCCGTTCTTCACGACCAAGCGGAGCGGGGGCGGGACCGGCCTCGGGCTCTCGGTCTCGGCGGGCATCGTGAAGGAGCACGGCGGCACGCTCGCGCTCACCTCCACCCCGGGGGCCGGCACGACCGCCACCCTCACCCTCCCGGCCGCGCCGGAGGCGGCCGCCGCGTGAGCGACCCGGGCTCCTCCGCCTTCGGAATCCTGCTCGTGGACGACGAGCCGGCCTGGCTGCGCGCCATGAGCCTCACCCTGGAGCGCACCGCCGGCATCCGCCGGGTCGTCACCTGCCAGGACCCGCGGCGCGTGCTGGAGATCCTCGACGGCGACGACATCGGCGTCGTGCTCCTCGACCTCACCATGCCGCACCTCTCGGGCGAGGAGCTCCTGCCGCGCATCGCGGCGGAGCACCCCGAGGTGGCGGTCATCGTCGTCTCCGGGCTGAACCAGGTCGAGACCGCCGTGCGCTGCGTGAAGCTCGGCGCGTTCGACTACCACGTGAAGACCGAGGAGGAGGATCGGCTCGTCGCGGGCGTCCTGCGCGCCCTCCGCATGCAGGAGCTCCAGCGGGAGAACGTCGAGGTCGCGACGCGGCTCCTCTCCGGCGAGCTCCGCCACCCGGAGGCGTTCGCCGGGATCGTGACGCGCGATCCCACCATGCGGACGCTCTTCTCGTACGTGGAGGCGGTGGCGAGGAGCGCCCAGCCCCTGCTCGTCACGGGCGAGAGCGGGGTGGGCAAGGAGCTCGTCGCGCGGGCCGCCCACGCGGTCTCCGGCTGCGCCGGGAAGCTCGTGGCCGTGAACGTCGCCGGCCTCGACGACGCGGTCTTCGCGGACACGCTCTTCGGGCACGTGCGCGGCGCCTTCACCGGCGCGGACCAGCCGCGGCGCGGCATGGTGGAGGAGGCGGCGGACGGGACCCTGTTCCTCGACGAGATCGGCGACCTGTCGATGGCGTCGCAGGTGAAGCTCCTGCGCTTCCTGCAGGACGGCGAGTTCTTCCCGCTCGGCAGCGAC
Organism: Anaeromyxobacter sp. SG17; assembly: GCF_022690695.1. Taxonomy (NCBI): domain Bacteria; kingdom Pseudomonadati; phylum Myxococcota; class Myxococcia; order Myxococcales; family Anaeromyxobacteraceae; genus Anaeromyxobacter; species Anaeromyxobacter sp. SG17. The sequence goes on along the minus strand of NZ_JALCYX010000004.1, from coordinate 181,998 downwards.
CGCCCGCGGCGCGTGAAGGCGCGCGTCATCGCCGCCACGCACCAGGACCTCGCCGCGAAGGAGCGGGCCGGCAGCTTCCGGCGCGACCTCTTCTACCGGCTGCGCACCCACCGCGTGCGCGTGCCGCCGCTGCGGGAGCGGAAGGAGGACCTGCCGCTGCTCCTCGACCACTTCCTCGAGGAGGCGTCGCGCGCGCTCGGCAAGAAGAAGCCCACGCCGCCGCGCCAGCTCGCGCAGCTCCTCGCGACGCACGACTTCCCGGGGAACGTACGCGAGCTGCGCGCGATGGTGTTCGACGCGGTCACGCTCCACGTGGATCGCGTCCTGTCGATGGACGCCTTCGTGGCGGCGATCGGGCGCGTCGCCGACGGCGGCCGCGCCGATCCGGAGGCGGACGCGAACCCGTTCGCCGGGGCCGAGCGGCTCCCCACGTTCGACGAGGCGCTCGAGCTCCTCGCCCGCGAGGCCATGGCGCGAGCCGGCGGCAACCAGACGCTCGCGGCCCGCCTCATCGGCCTCTCGCAGCCCGCCCTGTCGAAGCGCCTCAAGGCCTGGCGTCGGTGAATGATCTCACGGGGGCTGCGCCCTCAGGATTCGTCACATCTTCGGCTGCTGACCGGGGGAGCGGCTTCGGTCGGCCGAGCGGCGCACCGCGCGCTCCGGCTGGTCATTGACGGGTCGGCACGCGCGCGCCGGGAACGCTCAGGGCGGAGCACTGCTCGGCCAACTCCGGGTCGCCGCAGGGTCACGGCGCCCACATTCCCAGCTGCATGACGGGACGCAGAGGCGCCACGTCAGCGCGCGAGAGCGACGATGGCCCGTCGCCCGCGTCGCGGCGGAAGCGGTCCATGTGCTCGCGTCCGAAGGTTCTCTCTGCGTGAAGTAGGTTGTGAGCTCGGCAGGCGAGTCGAAGATTCTCGAACGTGGACGGTCCCCCGAGGGCGGCGGGCTGGATGTGGTCGAGCTCGAGCTTCCAGCGGCTGTTGCAGCGGCAGCCGTCCGGGCCGACCCAGGCGCAGCGCCCGCCATCGCGCGTCCACACTGCGCGGCGCACTATCGCCGGGATCGTGGTCCTCGTGGCCGGCGGCTTCGCCGCGGTCTTCTTCGTCGTGGCGGCATTCCCGGCCTGCTTCGCTCCCTTCGTCTTCCGCTCCGGCGCGACCGCGCCCTTGCGCTTGCCGTGCTTCTGGATGGCGCAGCGGATCGCCTCGTGGAGCACCGCCGCGAGGTCGCCGTCCGGGACCTTGTGCGACAGGAGCGACCGGAGCGTCTCGAGGTCCTCCTTGCAGGCGCGGTCGAGCGTGACCCGGAGAGACCAGTGGCTCTCCGAGACGGCGAGTGTCTCGGCCCTTCGCTTCGGCTGCGCGACGGGGGGCGAAGGCGCCGGCAGCGCGTCGGCCGCAGGGCCCGGATCGAGGGTCGGCTTCGCGGTGCCGGGCTCGGTCGCCGTCTCGGCCTGTCCTGCATCGGACGCCGGGAGCTGCAGCGCTGCGCTTCCCGCGGTGGGCGCGCGGTCGGTGAGCTTGCGGAGGCCAGCACGCGGAGCGGTGCGCGCCTGGACGGAGACGACGAGCTGCTCGACCTCGGCCCGGGTCCGGAAGGCGGCGCGAGCGAGGAGGTCGTCCACGTTCTCCTCGGTGAGCACCTGGCCGAGGAGCGCCACGGTGGACAAACACAGACGCCCATCGCGCAGCGGAGCCTCGAGGATCGGGAAGCGGCGCAGCACCCGCATCGCCTGGATGCGCCGGCCGGCGGCGCCCTCGCGGAGGTGAAGCGCCTCCAAACAGTACGCCCAGAGGGACGCATGGCCGACCTCGACGAAGGCGCGGCGCCGATCGAACTCGTCGAGGTGCAGGAGAAAGTCGACCTGGACGTTCCGTTCCTCTCCGGCGAGCTCGCGCAGGCGAAGGGCGAGGACATTCGACTCGAGAGCAGCGGGGGCGAGCGCAGACATGGGGTGCACCTCCAGTACACCCTTCGTAGCACGCGATTTCCGGAGCTCCGGAGACGCTCCAGGCTCGCGCCTGCGCGGCGCTATTCGCTGCACCCTCGTCGATGCCTTTCCTCGGTCTCCGCGCGTGACACGCGCGAGGCGCGTGCGCGAGAGCGGCCCTTCCGCGCCGGTCCAATGCCGGACCGCGATCGAGGCGAGAAGGCGTCAACGGGAAATGTTTCACCCACCGCATCTGGGACGCCTTGCCTCGTCGCGAGAAGAGCCGCGGCACCGGCCGGCACTACCGCTGGCGATAGCTGTCACCCAAGGTGAATACGGTCGACCTCGAGCTGCGGAGGCGCCTTCGAGAAGTCCGCGTGCACCCCGCGCGAAGTCACGCCGTCGCTGTGCCCGGTTCGACACTACGAGACGCTCGCCTGCGCCCCCGCCTTCCCGCGTTCATCGGGGTCGAGCACGAGCGCGCGCGCCGACCCCGTCGATGCCCCGAATCCGCCATGCGCACGGAAGCCGTGGTAACACCCGCCGCTCGTCCGGCGAGTACCCGCACTTGTGACGAATGATGAGGGCTGCGCCCCGCCCCACCCCTGCTCGCCGGGTCCCGTGCGCCACCGCGCGCGGCTTCGCCGCTGTCGCGATGGCGCCCCGGCTTTGCTCGCTTCGCTCGCACGGGGAACGGCGCGCTGCTCCCGCCGAGCGAAGCTCGGCGGGGCCCTTTCGACGAGAAGGGCCATTCCCTCCGGAATGGTCATGCCTCCCGGAATGACCGCTCCCGGACGCCGCGCAGCGCGCGTCCCTGCGCGCCCGCGCGCGCTTTCCCTCGAGCGCCGATGACGATCGGAATGGCCCTTCGCGCGCGCCCGCCCGGCCCGATGGGCCGTGGCACGCGCCCCGGCGTGCATTTCTTCGACTTTCGCCGGATCGGCGCTCCCGGGCACATCGCGTGCTGTGGAGGAGCGCGCTCCCGTCCTCTCGTGGCGCGGCGCGACGGCGGCGCGGCGCCGCCAGGAGGAGGCTCACGTGAAGCGTCTCGCTCGCAGCCTTTACCTGCAGGTCCTCGTCGCCGTGGCGCTCGGCGCCCTCGTCGGCCACCTCGCGCCGGCGACCGGCGCGTCGATGAAGCCGCTCGGCGACGCGTTCATCAAGCTCGTGAAGATGCTCATCGCGCCCATCGTGTTCGCGACGGTGGTGACGGGCATCGCGAAGATGGGCGACCTGCGCAAGGTCGGCCGCGTGGGGCTGAAGGGCCTCCTGTACTTCGAGGGGCTCACCACGGTCGCCCTCGCCATCGGGCTCGTCGTCGCCCGCTTCGTCCAGCCCGGCGCCGGCATGGACGTGAACCCCGCAACCCTCGACGCCAAGGCGGTGGCCACGTACACCGCCGGCGCCCAGCAGCACGGGACGATCGACTTCATCATGAACGTCATCCCGAAGGACGTGGCCGACGCGTTCGCGAAGGGCGACATCCTCCAGGTCCTGCTCTTCTCGATCCTGTTCGGCATCGCGCTCGCCGGGCTGCGCGAGACGGGGAAGCCCATCCTCGAGTTCATCGACGTCCTCTCGGGGGTGCTCTTCAGGATCGTCGGCATGGTGATGCGGCTCGCCCCCATCGGCGCGTTCGGCGCGATGGCGTTCACGGTCGGGAAGTACGGCGTGGACACGCTCCTGAGCCTCGGCAAGCTCATCGCCTGCTTCTACGCGACGAGCACGGTGTTCGTCGTCCTCGTCCTCGGGCTCGTGATGCGGAGCTGCGGGCTCGGCATCCTCCGGTTCCTCCGCTACATCAAGGAGGAGATCTTCGTCGTGCTCGGGACCTCCTCGTCCGAGTCCGCGCTGCCCCTCATGATGAGGAAGATGGAGCGGCTCGGCTGCTCCAAGCCGGTCGTCGGCCTGGTCGTGCCGATGGGCTACTCCTTCAACCTCGACGGGACGTCGATCTACCTCACGCTCGCGACGCTGTTCGTCGCCCAGGCGACGAACACGCACCTCTCGCTCGGGCAGGAGCTCGAGATCCTGGCGGTGCTGCTCCTCACCTCGAAGGGCGCCGCGGCGGTCACCGGCGGCGGCTTCATCACGCTCGCCGCGACCCTCTCCGCGGTCGGCACCATCCCGGTGGCCGGCCTCGCGCTCCTCCTCGGGATCGACCGCTTCATGTCGGAGGCGCGCGCCATCACGAACCTCATCGGGAATGGCGTCGCGTCGGTGGCGGTTTCCCGCTGGGAGGGCGAGCTCGATCTCGCCCGGGCGCGCGCGGTCCTCGCGGGCGCCGAACCGGTCGACGCCGCGGAGCCGACGCCGACCCCGGTGCCGCTCCTCGAGGAAGTCCCGCTCACCGCGGCCGAGGGCTAGCCCGCCGGCGCATTCGCTCCTGGAGACCTCATGAAGCAGCTCATCTCGATCCTCTCGCGCCTGTGGAACGGCCTCTGCGAGGCCGACCGCCGCACCGCGCTCCGCAGCACGCCGGAAGTCCCCCGCAAGTAGCGGCACGGAGATCCCGGCGCGGACGCCGGCGGTGGCCCTCCCTCCGGCCGCCGCCGGCGTTCGCCTTTCCCGCTCCCAGGGCGACGACCCTCCCGCGGACGGCGCCCGCGACGGGCGGGCGATACACTCTGCGAGATGGAGCGCGGCGCCCGGTGGCACGAGCGGCTCGGCGCGGCGGCGGCGAACGTCCACCGCTGGCTCAGGGCGCGCGAGCTCGTCACGCTCCTCCTCGTCGCGGCGCTCGCCGGCGGCGTCCTCACCTTCGTCGAGATCGCGGAGGCGGTGCGGGAGGACGAGACCCGCGCGATCGACGAGAAGATCCTCCTCGCGATGCGCAAGCCCGGGGACCCCGCGGATCCCCTCGGCCCGAAGTGGGTCGAGGAGACCGGGCGGGACCTCACCGCCCTCGGCGGCGTCCCGATCATCAGCCTCGTCACGACCGCGGTGGCCGCCACGCTGTGGCTCGCCGGGCGTCGCCGCTCCGCGGCCCTGCTCGCCGTCGCCGTGGTGGGCGGGGCGATCCTCTCGTTCGCGCTGAAGCGCGGCTTCGACCGGCCCCGCCCGGAGCTCGTGCCCCACGGCACGTGGGTCTACACGTCGAGCTTCCCCAGCGGCCACTCCATGCTCTCGGCGATCGCCTACCTGACGCTCGGCGCGCTCGTCGCGCGCGTGCTCCCGCGGCGGCGGCAGAAGGCGTTCGTCCTCGGGTGGGCGCTCCTCTTCACCGGGCTCGCCGGCGTGAGCCGCGTGTACCTCGGCGTGCACTGGCCTTCCGACGTCCTCGCCGGCTGGACCGTCGGCGCGAGCTGGGCGGTCGCCTGCTGGCTCGCGGCGGACTTCCTCGATCGGCGCGCGCGCAGGCGGAAGGACGCCGGCGTGGAGGACGACGAGCGTCCTTCGAGGGTGCAGCGGGGGTGAGAGGAGCACCTACCGGGGTGTCGCCGCGCCAGGTGTGCGGCGCGTTCACGCGCCCGCCCGCCGACGCCCGCGCGTAACTCGTTGATCGCCCTGCGCTTCGCGCCGAGGTCGGCGCTGGTCCGCGCCGTGCACCGATGAGAGCTCGCCCGGCACCCTCTTCCCCGGACGACTGCTCGGAGGTGCTTCCATGAGACCCGGCCGCCTCGCCTCGCTCGCCACCCTGACCGCCCTCCTCTCGACCGCCTGCGTGACGACCTCCACCACCTCCACCACCTGGGGCGAGGGGTCCGCCCAGCAGTGGGAGCGCGTCGGCTACGTCGCCTCCATCCGCGAGACCGTGGAGCGGCAGCAGGGGAACCCCGGCGCAGGCGCCGTCGCCGGCGCGATCATCGGCGGGATCCTCGGCAGCGCCGTGGGCGGCCACACCTACTACGACCGCTGGGGCTACGCGCACCACCACGGGAGCGGCGCCGGCGCGGTCGCGGGCGCCGTCGGCGGTGCGGTGGTCGGCGCGGCCGCGAGCCAGGGCGGCGCCGAGCGGCGGACCTACGAGGTCTTCGTCCGGTTCGACGACGGTGGGACGGACACCTTCGTCTACGACCAGCCCTACGACTTCCGCGTGGGCGACGAGGTCCGGCAGACGGCGCGCGGCCTCGAGCGGACGCGCTGAGCGATCACACGGGGACGTTCACCCCGCGGCGCGCGTGAAGAACGTGCGCACGACGCCGGCTCCGCCCGGCTCCGAGTGAGCCACGCACCCGACGGCGCGCGCCCGCTCGAGCAGCGGATCGGGCACGAAGGGCGTCACGAGCTCGAAGACGTCGCCGGGCGCCAGCACGGCGAGCTCCTGCATGATCTCCTGCACCGGGTGAGCGCCGGACGCGAGCATCGGCCGCGCGTCGAGCCGCCGGGAGACGGACGCGCCGTCGAGCCACGCCGGGCGTGGCTCCGCGTGCGCGGCCGGGGCGTGGACGTGGACGTGGGCGTGTGCCGGCTCCGGCGCCGGGGAGCGGCCGGCCTCCGCGTGCGCGGGGCAGGCCTCGACGGGCCGCGCGGCCTCCGCGGCGGCGCGAGCGCCGGACCACGACAGGAGCCGCTGCTCGCCCTTCAGCGCCCGCTTCTCGGTGAGGTCCTGGGTCACCTCCAGGCAGCCCAGATACGCGCCGGCGTCGTCCCGCAGCGCGCGGTACTCGATGTGGACGAAGCGCCCGTGGAGCTGGATCCAGAAGGCGGCGCGATCCTGCGTGCCGGCGCGGAAGCTGGCGAGGATCTCCTCCACCGTCCCCACCGACGCGGGCGGGTGGCAGAACTGGACCTTGCGGCCGATGACGGCGCGGCTGCGCGAGAAGACCCGGTCCTTGCCGTGGCTGAACCAGCGGACGCGATCCTCGGCGTCCACGAACGTCGCGTCGAGCGGCAGCGCGCCGAGGATCGCCTCGAGCTCGGCGGGGAGGAGGCTCCCGGTGGGCAGCCTCACGCGCGCGCCCGGCGCCGGCGCGTCGTCCCCCTCGGCGGACGCCGGGCGCCAGCGCGCCTCGGGCTCCACGAGGCAGTAGCCGAGCTCGTCGCTCTGGCGCGCGATCTCCCACCACTCGCGCTCCTCGAGGACGTCGAGCGACATGGGCAGGAGGATGTTCTCCTCCTTGTCCACGAGGTCGCGGATGGCGCGCGCGAGCGGGCGCAGCGCGCCGCCCGCGATCGCGCGAGCCGTGACGGGGTCCTCGCCGGCCGAGGCGAGCGCCGCGAGCGCGCCGCGCAGCAGCGCGCGCGTCTCGTCGTGCTTGCCCCACATGACCTGGGGCGGACCGGTGATGCCGTGCCGCTCCAGGAACGGGAAGAGGAGGTGCTCCTTGCGCTGATAGTGCTTCTCGACGTCCGTGAGCGCGTTCACGCGCACGCGCGCTTGCAGGAGGTGCACGCCCACGGCGTCCCCGTTGACCGCCGTCTCGAGCGCCTCGGCGACGTGCTCGAGCGCGTGGGCCTGCTTCGCGAGCGCCGCGTTCTCCTCGGAGAGCACGCGCGCGGGGTGGCCCGGCGGCGGCGTGCGGGCGCCGGAGAGATCGATGCCGCCCTGCAGCGCCGCCGAGTGAAGGTGGCAGAGCCGCGTCATCTCCTCGGGCCGCAACCCCTCGGCGATGAGCTCCTGCTCCACCTCCACCACGAGCCCGTACGGCACCTGACCGAGCAGGCGCTGGAGCTGCCGCTGCATCGCCTCCGGCGCCACGCCGTCGTGGAGCTGAAGGATGAGGTGTTTCAGGAGGTCCTTCCGAGGAGGGGCGCCCGTTTCGATGAGCTCGCTCATGACCGATGTGAAGAGCAAGGTTCTCGCCAGCTGCCGAACCGGTCGGGATCACGAACTTTTCAGCCGGGGCGCGGAGCTCTTCACCCGGATTTCGTTGCCGCCTTCACCGCCATGCGGGTGAACCCTCCCACCGGTGCGCGCTGCCGCACGGACCCGGCGCCACTAGGGTTCGATCTGGAGCACCGTGCCCGGGGAGCGGGAGCATGAAGCAGCTGTTCGGCGGCGACTGGCTTGCGGGTCCGGTTCGTGACGCGCTGCGAGAACGCGCGATGGTCGAGCAGAGCCTCCCCGCGGCGACGCGGTCCGTGGTGGTGGACGGCGTTCGGGGCTGGCTCTTCCCGGTGACGACGGTGGCGGGCGATCCGTTCCAGCTCTTCCTGTGGTTCGACGGCGCCGTCTACCAGGTCACCGTCGCGAGCCCCGACGTCTCCGGCCATGACCCGCACGCCTGCCACCTGTTCCCGCACGGACGGATCTGCCTCTCCGCGGACCCGGCCGGCGGCATGCCCACGCTCGAGGCCGCCTACGCGAAGAGCGTGCTGTGGGCGAACGGCTTCAGCGAGTTCCAGCGCACGGGGAAGTTCCCGTTCTGACCCTCGGAGGAGACGCCATGTCCGATGCCACCGTCGCAGACCTACGCGAGCTGTTCCTCGACGATCGCCGCACGGCCGACACGCCGCCGCGCGAGCGGCGACGCAGAGTGTTCGTCGATCCTGCGGGCCGCATCGTGATCGGGGATCGGGTCCCGCGCGGCGACGAGGGCCAGTCGCTCTCCGAGATCCACCCGGCCGTCTTCGCCGCCCCACTGCGCTGATCCACGTGCGCGTCCTCGACGCGGTGCTCCGCGCCATCGGGGAGGAGCTCGCGGTGCACCCCGCGGAGCGCGGCGGGGCGCTCGTCGGCCCCCGAGGCGTGTCCCTCGTCACGCAGCTCGTCCCCGATCCGGAGGGGGCGGCCACCGAGGCGAGCTACCGCCCCTCGCGCGCGCTCGACGCGCGCGTGAAGGCGCTCGAGCGCGAGGACGGGCTCGAGCTGAAGGGCATCGTCCACTCCCACCCTCCCCTCCTCGACGCGCCGTCCGCGCAGGACGCGGCGGAGCTCGCGGAGGGGCTGCGCCGGAACGGGCACCTCGCGACGTACCTCGCCCCGATCGTCACGCGCTGCGATCCCGGAAGTCGCCTGGCGCCCCACGAGCTCGCGCTCTCCCCGCCCGGCAGCAAGGTCTCCTTCTTCGGGGCCTGGCGCGCTGGCGAGGACCACGCTGCCGTCCGCCCGCTGCAGGTGACCGTGGTGCCGCTCCTGCGCGACGCAGAGCGGCTCGCCCGCGCGATCGGGGGGGAGGTGGGCGGCGTCGGGCTGGTGGACGTGGCGGCCGCGGGCGACGCGGCGCTCCCCGCGGCCCGGCTGCTCGCGGGCGGGCTCGAGCTCCTCGTGGTCGTCGGGGACGGCTACCCGGCGCTGCCGCCGCTCGTGCTCGCCACGAACGCTGAGGGCGAGACCGAGCAGCTCGAGCTCGGCTGGTCGCTCGCCCTCGCCGAGGAGGACCGGCTCGCCGCGGCGGTGCGCACGATCCTCCTGCCGCCCGGCCCGTACCGCGCCGCCTTCGGGCCGCGCGGCGGACCGGCGCTCACCGCCGACCGCGAGCGCGCGCGGCTCGCGGGGTGGGGACGGCTCCTCACGCGCGGCGACCCCGCGGAGGGGGCGGCGCGGCTCCGGGACGCGCTCTTCGCGCGCAGCGCGGGGCTCGTCTCGGCGGCGCTGCGCGAGCGGACGGTCCTCGTCGCCGGCTGCGGGTCGGTGGGGTCGTACCTCGCCGAGGCGCTCGCGCGGAGCGGCGTCGGCGCGTTCGCGCTCGTGGATCCCGAGTCGGTGGAGGCGCCGAACCTCTCGCGCACCGGGTACGAGGTCGGCGATCTCGGCCGGGCCAAGGTCGAGGCGCTCGCCCGGCGTCTCCTCGCCGTCCAGCCCGCGGTCGGCCTCTCGCTCCACGCCGCCGCGCTCGACGCGCTCGGGCCTGCCCCGCTCGACGCGCTGGTCCGGGCGGCCGACCTGGTCGTCGCGGCCACCGACGATCCCGCCGGCCAGCGCCTGCTCGACCGGTTCGCATACGCGCGCGGGCGGCCCGCGCTCTTCGTGGGCCTGTACGCGGGGGCGCAGGGCGGCGAGGTGGTGATGACGGTCCCCGGCCGGACACCCTGCTACCTGTGCGCGACGCGCACGCGCGGCGCGCTCGCACGGGAAGGCGGCGGCGCGCGCGAGATCGACTACGGCACGGCGCGGCTCCGCGGCGAGCTCGCGATCGGGCCGGACGTGCACCACGTGGCGAGCGCCGCGGCGAAGCTCGGCCTCTCGCTGCTCCTCGCCGGGAGCGGCGCGCCGCTCGCCGCGCTCGCGGAGACCGCGCTCTCCGACGGGACGCCTTACCTCACGACCTCCACCGTCCCCGGCTACTGGTTCTACCCGCAGGTGTTCGGAGACACCCCGGGGCAGCACGCCTACCAGAGCGTGTGGCTCACCCCGGCGCCGCGGCAGGACTGCCCCGTGTGCGGGGATCCGTCGGGCCGGGTCGACCCGCTCGACGTCCCGCTGCGCGGCCCGCGCGCGGCGTCCTTCGCGGCCGTGCTCCGCGACGGCGAGCCGGCCGGCTCGTAGCGTCGCCCTCGACGCGCTCAGCGCGCCGGCGGCTGGATGTGCGACTCGTCCTCGAGGGCGGGGACGATCTTCTCCTGACGCGCCTTCGTCTCGCGCGTCGCGGCGACGCTGCAGATCGGCGCGAGCGTCTCCGCGAGCCGGACGAACCCCGCGATCTCGCGCTCGAGCCGCCCCGCGAGCCCGGCGTCCCGGAGCCGGCCGTCGGCGTCGAACGCCTCGCCCGCGTGGGCGAGCGCGAACATGTCGGGGAAGACGAGCGCGCCGCACCCCTCGAGCGGGATGCGGGTCTGCCACAGGCCGCGGATCCCGCCCATCGGCGAGGGCGACGCCGAGAGGAGGTACACGCTCCTGCCGCGCCAGGGCATCGGGCGGGCCCGGGACACCCAGTCGATCGCGTTCTTGAGCGGCCCGGCGATCGAGTAGTTGTACTCGGGCGCCGCGATGAGGAGCGCCTGCGCGGCCTCGACCCGGCGCTTCAGCTCGAGCGCCCCCGCGGGGAGGCCGCTCGTCCGGTCGAGATCACCGTCGTAGAGCGGCATCTCGAACTCCGAGAAGCGGGCGAGATCCACGTCCGCCCCCTCGCGCCGCGCGATCTCGCATGCGAGCGCGACGAGCTGGTGGTTCAAGGACTCCTTCCGCAGCGACGCGGCGAACGCGAGCAGCCTCATGGTGACGCCTCCCGGGCGCGCCCCCCTGGGCGCCCGGGGGCTACGCCGCGAACTGTCGTTCAGGCCCAGCGCTCCATCACCACTCGCGTCTCCGTGTAGAAGCGGACCGCGTCCTCGCCGGTCGCGTGCAGGTCACCGAAGAACGAGCTCTTCCATCCGGCGAAGGGGAAGAACGCCATCGGCGCGGCCACGCCCACGTTCACGCCGATCATCCCGGCCTCGACGTTGCGCCGGAAGTACGCCGCCGCCTTGCCGCTCGTGGTGAAGATGCTCGCGGCGTTGCCGTAGCGGGAGCGGTTCGCGAGGGCGACCGCCTCCTCCACGCTCCCGGCCCGCACGGTCGCGAGCAGGGGCCCGAAGATCTCGTCCCGGGCGAGCGTCGAGTCCGCCGCGACGCGATCGAGGATGGTGGGGCCGATGAAGAACCCGTTTCCGCCGGCGGTCGCCTCGCGCCCGTCCACGACGAGCGCGGCCCCCTCGGCGAGCCCGGCCTCGATGTAGCGGCGCACGCGGGCGCGGCTGTCCTCGCGGATCACCGGGCCCATCGCCGAGTCGGAGGCGAAGGGATCGCCGACGCGCGTCGCCCGCGCCTCGGAGGCGAGCCGCTCGAGGAGCGGCTCCGCCGCGCCGCCCACCGGCACGAGCACGCTCCCGGCGAGGCAGCGCTGGCCCGCGGCGCCGAACGCGGAGCCCATCACGGCCGAGACGGTCAGGTCGAGGTCCGCGTCAGGCAGCACGAGGAGGTGGTTCTTCGCTCCCGCCATCGCCTGGACGCGCTTGCCGCTCGCCGCCGCCCGCGCGTAGACGTGGCGAGCGACCCCCTCCGATCCCACGAACGACACCGCCCGCACGAGCGGGTGGTCGAGCAGCGCGTCCACGGCGTCGCGGCCGCCGTGCACGACGTTCATCACGCCGGGCGGGAGCCCCGCCTCCTGGAAGAGCTCGGCCAGCCGGAGCCCGGTCGAGGGCGTCCGCTCCGAAGGCTTCAGGACGAACGTGTTCCCCGCCGCGACGGCGATGGGGAACATCCAGAGCGGGATCATCGCCGGGAAGTTGAAGGGGCAGATCCCCGCCACGACGCCCACCGGGACGCGCCAGGTGTGCGAGTCCATGCCGCGGGCGATCCCCTCCACCGTCCGCCCCTGCGCGAGCGTCGGCATGCCGCAGGCGAAGTCCACGACCTCGATCCCGCGCCGGACCTCGGCGCGGGCGTCCGGGAGGAGCTTGCCGTTCTCCCGCGAGACCGAGGCGGCGAGCGAGTCCTGCTCGCGCTCGAGGAGCGCCTTGTAGCGGAAGAGCACCTGGACGCGGTCCGGGACCGGGATCGTGCGCCAGCCCGGGAACGCGGCCGCCGCGGCGCGCACCGCGGCGTCCACGTCGGCCGGGCCGCAGAGGGGGACCCGCGCGACGGTGCGGCCGGTCGCCGGCTCGAGCACGGGCGCGGTCTCGGTGGCCGCCGCCGGGCGCGCCGCGCCGTCGACGAGGAGCGGGAGCGGAGCGGGCTCGGGGCCCGCGCGGCCGGGAGACGACGAGACGTTCGGGGCCATGACCTTCGACCTCCAGCCTCCTCACTTCACCGCGCCGACGGTGAAGCCGGCGATGAAGCGATCGAGGAACAGGTTGTAGACGACGGCGATCGGCAGGCTCGTGATCAGGCAGGCCGCCATGAGCGAGCCCCAGTAGTAGACGTCGCCGCGCACGAGGTAGATGGGCACGCCCACGCCGACCGTCTGGTGCTCCGCCGAGGAGATGAACGTGAGGGCGTAGACGAACTCCTGGGTCACGAGGGTGAAGGAGAAGATGACCACCGTGAGGATCCCGGACACCGAGATGGGGATGACGAGCTTCACGAACGCGCCGAAGCGCGTGAGCCCGTCCACGAGCGCCGCGTCCTCGAGGTCGCGCGGGATCGCCTTGAAGAAGCCCATGAGCAGCCAGATCGAGAACGGGACGGTGAAGGTCGGGTAGGTGACGATGATCGCCCAGAGCGTGTCCTGCAGCCCGAGCCAGGAGACCACGCGCGACATGGGGATGAAGAGCAGCGTCGGCGGGACGAGGTAGGTGAGGAAGATCCCGATCCCGAGCTGCTGCCCCCACTGGCCGGTGAGCCGCGCGAGCGCCCAGGCGGCGGGGACCGCCAGCACGAGCGTGATCGCCACGACCGCCGCGCCGGCCACGGTGGTGTTCCAGAACCAGCGCAGGAAGAGCGTCTCGCCGAAGAGGAGCCGCAGGTGATCGAGCGTGGGCGCCGCGTTGAAGACGAACGGGTCGTGCTCGACGTTGTACAGGTCGCTCGTCTGCTTGAACGTCGTGATCGCCATCCAGTAGAACGGGAACGCGAGCAGCACCGCGAACCCGATCACGATGAGCCAGCGCCCGAGGCGCGTGAGCGGCGATCTCCGAGGGCCCGCCATCGCTACACCACCTCCGCGCGGTGGGCCACGCGCAGCATGAGCGCGGCGACCGCCACGAGGATGGGGACGAGGAACATCGAGATCGCCGCGCCCTCCGCCAGGTCGGAGCCGAGCACGCCGGTCTGGAACGCGAGCGAGGGCAGGACCTGCGTCGAGTCGTACGGCCCGCCCCGGGTGAGGATGTAGACGACCGTCATGTCGGTGAAGGTGAAGACCACGCCGAAGAGGAGGGCCACGTTGATGATCGGGCGCATCATCGGGAGCGTGATCTCGAAGTGCGTCCGCCAGAAGCCGGCGCCGTCCACGGCCGCCGCCTCCGGGAGCTCCTTCGGGATCGAGGTGAGCCCGGCGAGCAGGATCACCGTCGAGAACGGGATCATCCGCCACGAGTGCACCGCGATGACCGACGCCATCGCCAGCGCCGGCCGACCGAGCCACATCGGCGGGTCGAAGAGGTTCACGAGGTGCATCTTCGCGAGGACCCAGTTCACGACCGAGTAGATCGAGTCCAGGATCCACTTCCAGCCGATGGCGCCCAGGCTGATCGGCGCGACCCAGGGCAGCAGGATGAGGAACCGGACGAGCCCGCGCCCGCGGAACCGCTCCCGCAGCGCGAGGGCGAGCGCGTTCGCGCAGACGATGACGATCACCTGCGAGGCGATCGTGAACACGAACGAGTTCACGAGCGCCCGCCGGAAGCTCGGGCTCTCGACCACGCTCCGGAAGTTCTCGAGGCCGACGAACTCGTAGCCCACCGACCCCACCGTCACGTCGCCGACGCTGTAGAGGAAGGCGAGCACGAGCGGCAGCCCGAGGAGCGCCAGGATGTACACGAGCGCGGGCGAGAAGAGGGCGACGCCGAGCCGGGTCGCGCCGCTCACCCGGCGGCGCCGGCGGGGCGCCTCCCGCTCGAGCGCGGCCCCCGTCACCGCCACGACAGCTCCCGCGGGGCGGCGCGCTTGCCGGTCGCCCGGTCGAAGAACTTCACCTCGCTCGCCGGGACCGCGAAGTCGTGAGCCTCCCCCTCCCCGAGGCCTCCGCTGGCGGCGGTGGCGACGCGCGAGACGACCTTCCGGCCGTCGAAGCGGCCGCCGTCGATGACGCCGTGCAGGACCCGCTCCGAGCCGAGGAACTCGACGAGCCGGATCCGGAGGCGGATCGGCGCGCTGGGGCCGCGGACCATCGCCGCGGGGACGACGCTCTCGGGCCGGAACCCGGCGATGAAGTCGGTGTCCTCGACCAGGTTCATCGGCGGCGAGCCGAGGAACGTCGCGACGAAGGTGTCGGCGGGCTCGTCGTAGACCTCGTGCGGCGTCCCGATCTGCCGGACGATGCCCTTGTTCAGCACCACGATCCGGTCCCCCATCGCCATCGCCTCGACCTGGTCGTGCGTGACGTAGATGGTCGTGGTGCGCACGCGCTTGTGGAAGGAGGTGAGCTCCTCGCGCGCGGACGCGCGCAGCTTCGCGTCGAGGTTCGAGAGCGGCTCGTCGAGCAGGAACACCGTCGGCTCTCGCACGAGCGCGCGCGCGAGCGCCACCCGCTGCCGCTCGCCGCCGGAGAGCTCGCGCGGCTTCCGGCCGAGGAGGTGGCCGATGCCGAGCAGGCCCGCGGCCCACTCGACCCGCTCGCGGCGCTTCGGCTTCGGCACGCCGTGCGCCTTGAGCGGGAAGCCGATGTTCTGCTCGACCGAGAGGTGCGGGTAGAGCGCGTAGCTCTGGAACACCATGGCGATGCCGCGCGCCCGCGGCGGCAGGTCGGTGACCACGTCGCCGCCGATGAGCACGTCGCCGCGCGTGGGCTCCTCGAGCCCGGCGATCATCCGGAGGAGCGTCGACTTGCCCGAGCCGGAGGGGCCGAGGAAGACGAGGAACTCTCCGTCGCGGGTGACGAGGTCGACGTCGTTGACGGCGCCTTCCTCGGCCTTCTTGAACACCTTCGTGAGCCTGCGCGTCTCGACCACCGCCACCGGGCCCTCCGATCTCACGGGGGGGGCCGCCCCCCCCGCCCCCCCCCCCCCCCCCCGGCGGGGCCCCCCCCCCCCCCCCCCGCCCCCCCCCCCCCCCCCGCGGGGGCCCCCCCCCCGGCCCGCGGGGTCCCCGGCCCCCCGGGGGGCGGCTTCGCCGCTTCCGCGGCGCCGCCCCGGCGGGCTCGCTTCGCTCGCCTCATCTCCGGCCGCCGCTAGAGGCGGTCTTCCACGTTCACGACGGGGTGCTACCCGCGCTCGCCGGGTCCCTGCGCCTCAGGCGGTCTTCCACTTGTCCCAGATCCGCTTCAGCTCCTTCTCCGCGGCCTTCGCCGAGTCCTCGGGCGAGAGCTCGTCGCGCGCGACCTTCGCGAACATGGTCGGGAGCACGAAGGTGTTGAACGCCTCGTCCACCGCGGCGGTGGCGTAGCCGGGGTACCCGACGTTCGTCGCCCACTCCAGCACGTTGCCGAGCACGGCGTACTTGTCCGGCGGCGAGCCCTTGGGGTCGTTCGCGATCTGCTGCTTCAGGTCGGGCACTGTCTTCGGGAAGCACGGGAAGTTGTAGAACTCGCTCGCCTTGAAGGCCTCCGCGAACGCGTCGATGTAGTCGACGAGGAACTGCTTCGCGCCCTCCGGGTTCTCGGCGAACCGCCAGATCGCGTAGCAGTCCATCACGTGCTCGGCGGCCATGCGGCGCACCGGCCCCTTGAGCGCGGGGACGATCTGGATCTTCTTCGACATCTCCGGGTTCTCCTTCTCCGCGGTGCGCGTGACGGAGATGGCGTTCGCGACGAAGGAGAGCTTTCCGGCGAGGATGCCGCGGTTGTTGGACGAGGGATCCCAGGTGAAAATCTCGCCCGTCTCGGCCTCCTTGTAGAGCGCGCGCATGTACTTGAGCGCCTCGATGGTCTGGGGGGAGTTGATGACGACGCGCCCCTCGGCGTCCTGCTCGGACGCGCCGAACGACCACATGACCGCACGCACGGCCATGTTGGTGTCGAGCTCCTGCGACAGCCCGATGCCCACCGGGTTCCCGAACTTGTCCTTGATGGCCTTGCCGCCCTTGCGCAGGTCGTCCCAGGTGTCGGGGCCCTTCGGGAACCCGACCTGCGACCAGAGATCCTGGCGGTAGTTGCCCGGGTCGGGGACGTAGCTGTCGGAGAAGGCGAAGTACTTCTTCGTCTTCGGGTTGAAGGTGGACTTGTGGCCGAGGTCGATCGGCTTGCCCCACTTCTTCTCCACCGACTGGTAGATCTCGGTGTGGTCGATGACCTGCTTCTCGTAGGCCGCGGGCGGCGAGAGGAACATGAAGAGGTCGTGGCCGCGCTGCGCCGAGACCTCCGCCGCTGCGCGCGCGTTGATCTCGCCGATGGCGATGTGATCGACCACCACCTGCGTGCCGTGCTTCGCGCCCCACTGCTTGCAGAACACCCCGTCGAACCACTTGTCGTAGCCGGGGACGAAGTGGCTCCACTGCACGATCTTGAGCGTCTTCTGCTGCGCGCGTGCGCGCCGCGGAGCTCCCGCCGCCGCCGCGAGCGCGCCGACGCCCGCCGCCTTGAGGATCTCCCTGCGCGTCAGGCCGCGCCTTCCATCGCTCGCCATGCCCGCCTCCCTCCGTCACACGATGGGTGACGTACGGAGAGGGCCCTAACGGCGGCGCCGGAGGCGGCACGCGCCGGACGGGGCCCCTGCGGCGCGTCAACGGCGGTCCGGCCGAGCGCCGCCTCGGCCGCCGCGCTTCACAGCTTGTAGCCGAACCGCCGGAGGAGCCCCTTGCGCTCGGCGACGTCCGCGTCGCTCTCCACGCCCGCCGGCGCGCCGCCGTCCACCACGCCGAGGATCCCTCGCCCGGCGTCGGTGCCGGCGACCACCACCTCGACCGGGTTCGCCGTCGCGCAGAAGATCGTGCACACCTCCGGCACGAGCTTGACCGCGTTGAGCACGTTCACGGGGAAGCCCTCGCGCAGGAACACCACGAAGGAGTGACCGGCGCCGATCGCCTCCGCGTTCCTCACCGCGAGCGCCACGAGCGCCGGGTCGTTGCCGGAGCGGCGGACGAGGCGCGGCCCGGACGACTCGCAGAACGCGAGCCCGAACTTGAGGTGCGGCGAGGAGCCGGCGAGCACCTCGTGCAGGTCCTCCACCGTCTTGATGAAGTGCGCCTGGCCGACGATCACGTTCACGTCGTCGGGCTTCTCGATTCGGACGGACGAGAGCTCCATCGCTGCCTCCGCGGGCGGACGGCGCGATCATGGCCGCGCCCGCGGCGCGCGGGCGGCGCGAGGTGGGTTGCCTCCCTCGGACGGCGAGCCCGGCGCGCCTGCCGGCGGCCGGGCCCCGTGGAGCGCGCGGGCGAGCCGGTCAGCCGAGCTCGAGCCAGGAGAACCACACCGGGTGGTTCGTCTTGTACCACTCCAGCACCCGGCGGATGGCGGCCTGCTTCTCCCGCGGCATGACCCGCTCGTCCACCCGGTCGAGGTGCACGCGGATCCTCTCGCCGTCGTGCTCGAGCGCCTGGGAGAGCATCGTCTGCAGCTCGTTCCGGATGCGGCCGGAGTCGGAGATCTTCACCGCGCGGCTCGCGGGATCCACGCCGGAGAGGAAGCGCGAGAGGAGCGGGCTGAAGATGAGCCGCGTCTCGTCGAACGACTCCATGAGCCGGAAGGTGAAGGTCATCTTCGCGGAGGCCTGCCGGGTGGCGAGCCGGGTCGTCACCTTGTAGACGCCCTCGCGCACCTGGGTGACGCCGGGCGCGCCGGAGTACGGGTCGTCGCACATGTAGCCGAGGCTCGCGAGGACGCCCCACTTCTTCTCGGGCAGGAAGTCGTCGGCCCGGATGACGCGCTGCTTGAGCGGCATCGCGGCGGCCTCCGCCTCCTCGATGGCCTCGGCGTAGGACTTCACCTCCCCCGCCTCGAGCACCCTCCCGCCGAACAGCTCGCCGAGCCGGCGCGCGAAGTCGGCGGCCCGCGGGTCGAGCTGCATGAGCTTGCCCTCGGCGTCGCAGGGCAGCGTGAACGCCGGCGAGAACGTGGCCATGGTCGTGTCCACGTCGAGCACGGACGAGAGGCTCGCGGCCTGCATGGCCTCGGCGGTGGCGGCGTAGCCGTCGCAGAGGAAGACGTGCGTCGCGCCCGCGCCGTCCGCCCAGCTCCCCACGAGGAAGGTCGGCGCGTAGGTGCCGGAGTCGGTGAAGACCTCGAGGCCGGACGGCGCCTTCCACCCGTCCTCCACGAGGTGGGCGCCGAGCGCCTTCCACTCCTCCCAGAGCTTCCCGAGCCGGCCCACGCGGCTCTTCCCGCGCAGCGTCCAGACGTGGACGTTCTCACGCCGGATGCCGGGGTAGGTCGCCTCGATGGCCTCCATCACCTGCTTGCGGGGCGTGCGGTAGTCGAGCAGGACCGAGTCGCGCTCCGCCGCGGCGGCGACCTTCCGCGGCAGCGTGAGGCAGCCCATGTACGACTCGTACGGCCGCGACACGGTGAGCGGCGAGTCGAACAGGTGGAACACCGCCATCGGGCCGGACGGCTTCCCCTCGGCGAAGCGGGAGGTGTTCTCGAGCGTGTCCACCGCGGCGCCCCACACCGTGATGCCGCGGTCCTGGAGCCAGCCGTAGAACTGCTCGAAGGTGTGACCCGGCTCGTTGAGCAGCCGGCGCACGCGGCGGTCCACGATGCGCGCCACCTCGGGCCGGGCGTAGACGCGGCCGAAGCCGAGCAGCGGGTTCGCGCCCATCTCCGGCGTCTCGCCGGCCTTGGGCATGAGCCCCTCGCCGAGGGAGACCATGATGGCGTGGTTCTCGGGGAGCGTGCGCGTGGTGGTCCAGAGGCCCTCGCTCATCACGTAGGCGCTGATGGCGTCGGCGTTCTTCTTCACCTGGTTGTAGGCCGCCTTGTCCTTGCCCGCGCCGGCGCCGTAGTCGCCGAAGAGCTTCGTGCCGAGCGCGGTCGCCGCCGAGGTCATGGCGAGGCAGCGGGCGATCCCGCGGGGCGTGAAGCTGTGGGCCGACACCGGATCGGCCTGGTAGCGCTCGACCTCGACGTCCTCCAGCCAGAGGTGGAAGCGCAGGAGCACCGGCCGGGTGTCGAAGGCCCACTGGGCGATGAGGTTGCGCTTTTCGATGTCTTGCACGGGGGTCTCCGGTGGGCGCGGTTCGGAAGGCTGGGGCATTTTATGAACTCGCGCCGGACCCGGAGCCACTTTGCGGCCTTCCGACCCCACGCGAGACGGAGCGAAGAAATCCAGGAAGCGACGCGGTCGCGTCAAGCGAAAGCGTTGCGCGCTGCGCCACGGGAGCGGCGCGCTCGCGAGCGCGTTAACCTCGCGCCGTGCACGACCTCCCGCCCCTCGCCGCGCTCCTCGCCCAGGATCCCCTCTGGTCGCCCTCCCCGGCCGACGCCGCCCGCCTCGAGCGGGACGCCGGGGCGAGCCCGCCGCCCGCGCTCGCGGCCGAGCTCCGCTGGTGGCGCGCCCTCGCGGCGGGCCGGGCGCAGCGCTGGGACGAGGTCTCGGTGCTCGCGGAGACGGGCCTCGGTGAGCCGGCCTCGGAGCGCGAGACGGTCCGGCTCGCGTTCCTGCACTGCCTCTCCGGGGACCTCGCCCAGGCCGAGCACCTCGTCGCGCAGGCGGTGCAGACCGGCAGCGACGAGGCCCTGCCACGGCGCTTCGCGGGCTGGTGCGAGCGGGAGGGGCTCTCCGCGGCCGCGGCACGGTTCCGCTGAAGGCGCGTCCGGACGGATCAGTACCCGTGCCCGCCGCGGTGCTCCCCCTCGCGGATCTTCCCGCGGAACACCCAGTAGATGAGGCCGGTGTAGCCGAGCACGAACGGCATCCCCATGGCGGCGATGATCGCCATGTTGCGCAAGGTCGGGCCGGTGGAGGAGCCGTTCCGGATCGTGATCGACAGGGCGGGATCGAGGCTCGAGGTGACGAGGTTCGGCCACTGGGCGAGCCCGAACAGCACCACGAGCCCGGCGACCGTCAGGGCGGAGGAGGCGAACGCCTGGAAGTAGCGGCGCAGGAACACGGCGCGCGGGACGTTCCCCGCCGCGAGGACGTTCAGGACGACGATGCCCCACGCCCACGGCAGGTGGGCGAAGTTCGCCGTCGCGCGCGGGATGGCCACGAGCGTGAAGATCGTCGTGAGCAGGTAGAGCACCGAGAACACGCCGGCGGCGCTCCAGGCCCAGCGGCGCACCTCCTCGTGTAGCTCCCCCTCGGTCTTGATGAGGAGCCACACCGCCCCGTGCAGCGCGAAGAGCGAGAGCGCGAAGACGCCGACGAGGAGCGCGTACGGCGAGAGGAGCCCGGAGAGCGCCACCTGCGCCTCGCCGTCGGCGCGCACCGGCAGCCCCATCATGACGTTACCGACCGCGGCGCCGAACAGGATGGGCGAGAGCGCGCTCGCGGCGAAGAAGGCGACGTCCCAGGTGTTGCGCCAGGCCCGCGACGGGCGGCGGCTGCGGAACTCGATCGCCACGGCCCGGAAGATGAGCGCGAGGATGAGCAGCATGAGCGGCGTGTAGAGCGCGCTGAACGCCGTCGCGTACGCCCGCGGGAACGCGGCGAAGAGCGCGCCGCCGAACGTGACGAGCCAGACCTCGTTCCCGTCCCAGACCGGCCCGATCGCGTTCAGCATCACGCGGCGCTGCTCGTCTCGCCGCGCGAGGAGGTAGAGCGTGCCGACGCCGAGGTCGAACCCGTCGAGCACCGCGTAGCCCGCGAGCAGCACGCCGAGGAGGACGAACCAGAGCACCTGCAGGTCCATCACCGCCTCCCCTCGCCTGCGAGGTGGGAGCGCCCCGGCTCCTCGTAGGTGGCCGCGACGTCCACGAGCTCCTTGCCCCTGGTCGGACCATGGGGCGGGACCGCCGGCGGCGGCCCGGCCTGGATCTTCGCGTTCATGACGTAGACCCAGACGAGGAACAGGCCCGCGTAGACGAGCCCGAACAGCACGAGGGACTGGAGCACCTGGCCGTCCGTCACGGACAGCGAGAACGAGTGCTCGGTGCGGAGCAGGTTCCACACCGTCCAGGGCTGCCGCCCCACCTCCGCGACGATCCAGCCGAGCTGGTTCGAGGCGTACGTCCCGAGCACCGCGAAGACGAAGATCCACAGGAGCCAGCGCGTGCGGAAGAGCGTCCCCCTCCGGCGGAGCCACAGGCCGAGGAGCGTGAGCGCGATGAACGCCGTGCCGAGCGCGACCATCAGGTGGAAGGCGTAGAACGGCACGGCGACCGGCGGGCGCGCGTCGGGCGGCACCGACGCGAGCCCCGGGATGGAGGCGTGGGGGTCGCGGTGCACGAGCAGCGAGAGACCGCCGGGGATGGCTACGCCGAGCGCGACCCGGCCCTCCTCGGGCCTCGGCACGCCGAACACGTGGAGGTCCGCCGGGCCGTCCTCGAAGTGCCCCTCCATGGCGGCGAGCTTCGGCGGCTGGTGCTCGGCGACGATGCGCGCGCTCTGGTCGCCCGTGACGAGGAGGAGCACGGAGAAGATCGCCCCGAACGAGAGGGCGACCGAGAAGCTCCGCCGCGCGAACTCCTCGTGCCTCCCGCGCAGGAGGTAGAAGGCCGAGATGCTGAGCACGAAGAACGCGCCGAGCACGTAGGCGCCGTTGAGGGTGTGCAGGAGCCGGCCTATCGTCGACGGGTTCAGGACCGCGTCCCAGAACCCGGTGATCTCGGCGCGGCGCGCCGCGCCCTCGCCGACGACCCGGAACCCGGCGGGCGTCTGCTGCCAGCTGTTCGCGACGATGATCCAGACCGCCGAGAAGACCGAGCCGAGCGCGACCAGCACCGCCGACACGAAGTGCATCCGCGGCGACACCCGGTCCCAGCCGAAGACCAGCACGGCGAGGAAGCCCGACTCCAGGAAGAACGCGAAGATGCCCTCCGCCGCGAGCGCCGAGCCGAAGATGTCGCCCACGAAGACCGAGTAGCGCGACCAGTTCGTGCCGAACTGGAACTCCATGACGACGCCGGTCGCGACGCCGATGGCGAAGTTCGCCGCGAAGAGCCCGGTCCAGAAGTGGGCGGCCGAGTGATAGACGGGATCCTTGGTCCGCAGGTACTTCCAGAGCAGCACCGCGATCACCGCCGCGAGCCCGATGGTGAGCGGCGGGAACAGATAGTGAAACATGATCGTCAGCGCGAACTGCACGCGCGAGAGCGTGAGGACGTCCATCGGGCGCTCCTTCGCGGGGGGCCCCTCGCCACGGGAGGGGCCGCTAGAATGTGCGCCCCTCGCGCAGGAGCGTGAAGGAGAACCGCGCGTTCCCGGGGGGCCCCGCCGAACGGGCGTGCGCGCGTGCGCGCGCCGCCGGCGCCCCCGGTCGGAGGTGATGCGTCAGCGAGCGGGTCCGCCGGGCTCCCGGTCCGGCGCCTCGCCCTCGCCGTCCTCCACCTCGACCCCGTAGCCGCGCGGATCGAGGCCGTGGCGGAAGGCGATGCTGATCCGCGGCCCCGCCCGCGCGACCTTGGGGACGGAGTGCTGCCACGTCCGCTGCGTCCGGCCGCCGGTGACGAGCAGGTCGCCGCGGCCGAGCGCGAACGCCAGGGGCCGTCCGGCGCCCTTCCGGCGCAGGAGGAACCGGCGCGGCTCCCCGAGCGACACCAGCGCGACGATCGGCTCCGCGACGCGCTTCTCGATCCGGTCGCCGTGCCAGGCCACCCCATCCGCGCCGTCGCGGTAGAGGTTGAACCCGGCGGAGTCGAGCTCGACGCCGTACCGGCGCGAGAGCGCCCGTCGCATCTCGTCCACGATCGCCGGCTCGAGCGGCACTCCGGACGCGGCGCTCCATGGCGCCGTGAGCCGGGGCTCCTCCACCTCGCGGTCGTACAGCCTGCGCTTGCGCCGGCCCCAGCGGCGCGTGCGGAGGAGCTCCTCGAACAGCGCGTCCGAGCCGGAGACCCACCCCGGCGCGACGTCGATCCAGGACTCCGCGTCGAGCTCGATGCGGCGCACGCCGCCGAACGAGCGGTCGAACGACGGCGCGGCCGAGTCGAACAGCGTGGGCTGGAAGCGGACCGACGTCATCCCAGAACCGATAACCGGGCCCGGCGCCGCCGCCACGCCGCGTCACCGTCCGATGGCGAGGACGAGCTTGCCGCGCCCGTGCCCGGACTCGAGCCGGCGGTGGGCCTCGGCCGCCGCCTCGAGCGGGAGCACCGCGTCCACGAGCGGCCGGAGCTTCCCCTGCTCCACGAGACGCGCGAGCTCCTCGAGCCGCCGCCCCTCGCGCGTGAGGAACACGCCGTGGAGCGTCTGGTTCTTGAGATAGAGCGAGGTGAGGTCGCCGTCGCAGCCGAGGATCGTGGCGATCCGGCCGAACGGGCGCGTCGCCTCGGTCGACCCGGGCACCGTGGCGCCTCCCACGGTGGTGAGCACCGCGTCCACCCCCTGCCCCCCCGTCTCGCGGAGCGCGGCCTTCACGACGCTCTCGCCGCGGTAGTCCACGCAGACGTCCGCGCCGAGCGCGCGCAGCGTCTCCTGGTTGTCCGGGCCGGCGGTCGCGATGACGCGCGCCCCGGCCGCCTTGGCGATCTGGACCGCGAACGAGCCTACGCCGCCCGCGCCGCCGTGGATGAGCACGGTCTCGCCGACCTGCACCGCGAGGCGCCGCACGAGCGCCTCGTACGCGGTCCCGCCCGCGAGCGGGATCGCCGCCGCCTCGGCGTGCGTGAGCCGCGCCGGCTTCCGCGCGGCGATCGCCGCCTGCACGACGGCGTACTCGGCGTACGTACCGTGCGGGTTGCCGAAGATCTCCGGGGTGTAGAACACCTCGTCGCCCTCGCGGAAGCGCGTGACACCCGGGCCGACCGCCTCGACCACGCCCGACGCGTCGTAGCCGATCACGGCGGGGACCTCGAGCTGCGCCCAGGTCCCGGAGTGCCGGATCTTCGCGTCGACCGGGTTCGTGCCCGAGGCGATGACGCGGACGAGGAGCTCGCCGGGGCCGGGCGTGGGCCTCGGGACGTCGCGGAGCTCGAGGACGTCGGGACCGCCGAACTTCGGGACCACCATGGCGCGCATGCGGGCGAAGTAGCCGGGCCGCGGCGCCGCCGCGGGCCGTCCTTGGGGCTGCGGCGACGCGCCCCGAGGGCCGTCCTCGCGCGCCGGCGCGCCCGGGAGGACCTAGGATTGACTCGTGTCCAAGGCGTTCACGAGCGAGGAGACGCCCGACCTCGGCCCCGTCGTGCGGGCGCCGCCCCGGGTCGCCCCCGGCGAGGTGAGGTACGTCACGCCGGAGGGGCAGGCGGCGCTGCGCCAGGAGCTCGAGCGGCTGCGCGAGGCCCGGGCGGACGCGGCGGCGCTGCCGGAGCACGCGCGCGCCGCGCGGCATGCCGAGCTCGACAGGCGGGCCGCGCTCGTCGAAGGGACGCTCGCGGCCCTGACGGTGCTCGGTCCCGAGAGCGCGCCCGAGGGCCGGGTCGGGTTCGGGACCTGGGTGCTCGTGGAGGACGAGGAAGGGCGCACTCACTCCTGGCGCATCGTCGGACCGGACGAGGCCGACGCGCGGCGCGGCCTCGTCAGCGTCAGCTCACCGGTGGCGCAAGCCCTCCTCGGTCACGAGGCCGGAGACACCGTGGAGGTGGATCTCCCCGCGGGCGTGCGCGAGTTCACGGTGCTCGAGGTCCGGCGCCGGAGCTGAGGCGGCACCGCTTCGGGGCGTCGCGCGCCCCTCACCCGTGGCGCCCGTCCCACGAACACGGGCCGGGGCCCCCCCTCGCGCCCTCGCTCGCATCCCGCTAGCATCGTTCCACCGTCCGGCGACCTTCCCGCTTCCTCGCGCTCGGGCGGCATCCGCCGGACCGTGGGCGTCACATGAGCGGAGCGAGGACGATCGCCGGCAGGTGGGCGCGGGGAGTGACCGCCGCGGCGGCGCTCCTCGCCGCGTGCATGGCGGGCCACGCCGCGCCTCCGCGAGACGCGGCGGCCACGGACGCGCCTCAGGTGATCTTCTTCGGCTCGAGCACGACCGCGGGCACCGGCGCGTCCCGCCCCGAGCGGCGCTGGACCACGCTCCTCGCGCGCCACGCCGGGTGGAGCGAGGTGAACGAGGGGCTCCCCGGCTCGACGCTCACCGACGTGACCGGCCGTCCCGCGCCGTCGGGAGAGCTCCGCTGGCGGGCGCTCGCGGGGAGCGGCCTCCGCCCCGGCGTGGTGGTCGTGATGTACGGCGCGAACGACGCGATCGCGGGGGTGCCGCTCGGCGAGGCCGATGCGCCGGGGACGTTCCGGCATGCCGCCGCGTCCGTGCTGCGCGGTCTCCGCGCCGCGTTCCCGCGGGCGGTGCTCGTCGTCTGCACGCCGCAGCCCGGGCGGCGGCTCGACCGCGCACGGCGCGCCCCGTACGACGCCGCGCTCGCGGACGAGGCGCGCGCCGTCGGCGCCGTCGTGGTGCGCGGCGACGAGGCGTTCGCGCCGGAGGCGCTGCCGCGCTTCGCGGCGGACACGATCCACCTCAACGACGCCGGACACGCCGCGCTCGCCGCGTACGTGGAGCGCGCGCTCCTCGACGCGCGCGTCATCTCCCGGCCGCACGTCGCGAAGGGCGCCGGCTTCGGCGTCGACGGCGCGATGATGCCCTGAAGGCTCCGCGAAGGCAGCCGTACGGCGAGGAAGCCCCACGCCCGTGCGGAGCTCCGGCGAGACTGAGCGCGCGCCGGGTCCCCGCGCGTGCGGCGGCGCGAGGGTCCGCCGGCGAGGGCGCGTGCCCGTGGCGCTCGCCCGCCGCCCTCTTGCCGCGTGGCCGCGCGCACCCCAACTCAATGGGGACACCGCACATCCAAGGAAGGGGATCCGCATGTTCGAGAAGCAGGCGGTACGGGAAGGGATGAAGGTTCGCGCGCGTGACGGAGAGGATCTCGGGAAGATCGTGAGCGTCTCGTCGACGGGGATCGTGATCGAGAAGGGCTTCTTCTTCCCCCGCGATTACGAGGTGCCGATGCATCTCCTGAGCGACGTCCGCGACGACGAGCTCTGGCTGTCGTGCACGAAGGAGGACCTGAAGGTCGAGGGGGCGCTGACGGGCGGCGCCGCGACGACCTATGAGCTGCGCTCGCCGGAGGCGGGCACGCGCGAGGAGGGGCGCATGCAGCTCTCCGAGGAGGAGCTCGAGGCGCGCAAGCACGTGCGGGACAGGGGTGAGGTCCGCGTGACGAAGGAGGTCGTCACCGAGCACAAGCAGCTCGACGTGCCGGTGATGCACGAGGAGGTCCGGGTGGAGCGCATTCCGGCCTCGGGGACCGAGCACACCGCGACGGGCGCGTTCGAGGAGAAGACGATCTCCGTCCCGGTGCGCGACGAGGAGGTCGAGGTGGTGAAGCGCCCGCGCGTCCGCGAGGAGGTCCGGGTGTCGAAGACCTCGCGGGTCCAGGAGCAGCGCGTCTCGGGCGACGTTCGCCGCGAGGAGGCGCGCATCGAGGGCGAGGGGGACCTCGAGCGCGACCCGCTCAGCCCGCGCCGCGATCCGGACGAGCGCTGACGGCCGGGGCCGGCCGTTGCCCGCGAGAGCGGGGAGCGGCCGGCCGCACCGCGCGAGGCGCGGCCGCCGCGACGGCGGCGGCCCGGCGCGGCTACCGGTGCTCGACCGCGAGCGGAGCGCCCCTCGGCGCCTCGCCGCGGGCGTGCGCCTCCGGCTCTGCGCCCTCCCCGGGCCTCGCCACGATCCACTCTCCGTCCGGACCGGGCCGGAAGATGGCGTGGACCTTGAGCGAGATGCGCGAGGAGCGCGGATCGATCTCGTGGTGCTGCGGCAGATTCAGGTAGTAGAGCCGCGTCGGGGTGCCGAAGCGCAGGCGGCAGACCGGCGCCCCGCCGAAGTCGTCCACCGAGAACTCCTCGTTGCGCACCGGCGCGAGCCGGTGGTGCGGACCGAGGACGACGGACGACACGCCGTGGGTGGCGCCCGGATCGCGCTCGCCCATGACGCTCTCGGCGGAGCAGTTGCCGAACACGGTCACGGTGTCGCGCACGCCGGGGGTGTCCTCGAGGTACTCGCCGTAGAAGCCGGAGAGGACGTCGCGGTAGACGCGGTGCTCGGGCTTGGGGTTGCTCTGCACGACGAAGAGCGCGTCGAGCGTCTGGCGCGACCGGAAGAAGAGCTGGTTCGCGTGGTCGATGATCGCGCGGATGTTGGACTCGTACAGGTTGCGGTACACGTAGTCGAGGCAGACGAGGACCATGAAGTTGAAGGGCGTCGCCTCGTTCCGGAACAGGTAGAAGTGCCGGCCGCGGTACTGGTCCTCGTACTTGTCGAGGAACTCCTCGGCGCGGAACGGGTGGGTCTTCGCCTCGAGGAACACCCGCAGCCGACCCTCCGCGTCCTTCACGGCCACGCACCCGACGTTCACCGGCACGCCGAGCACGTCGCCGGAGTCGATGTCGCGATCGACGAGCGGGATCGCCTCCGCGTTGTCGGCCTTGAAGCGCTCGAGCAGCCCGCGGTAGGTCCTGAGCCGCACGTGCTCGAGGCCGAACATCGTGACGGTGCTCGGGCGGAAGCGCTCCGCGACGAGATCGAGCAGGGCGTCCAGGCGCTCGATCGGAACGCAGCTCTCGGGGAGCATGAGGAAGTGGAGCTTCTTGAGATTCCCCGGGCCCTCGTCCACGAGGTCGAGGACGGAGCGGATGGTTCGCCACTGCCCCTCGGGATCGGCGATCCGCCACCCCTCCTGCGTCCGGCGGAGGTGGTTCGGGATCTGCGCGATGAGGCAGTGCAGGTGATGCCCGAGCGGGTACGCGAGCCTCAGCCGCTTGTCGATGATGCGGACCATCCGCTGACGCTACGGTCCGCCTCATCCCGCCGTGAACCACCCCCGGCGGGCCCGTGGCGGGGTGGGCTCACCGCGCGCGGGCACCGGCCCCGTCACGCGGAAGCTCGCTTGTCCCACTTGCCCTGCCTGCGCAGGCCCTCGACGATCTCCTGCGCCCGTTCGCGCAGCGCGAGGTAGTCGGTCTTCGCGACGCGGTTCAGGGGGAGCGTCCCCGCCTCCACCACCTCGACGTGGCTCGGCCGCGCGTAGGAAGCGATGCCCGCGCAGGCCTGGCTGACCTCCTCGGGCGTCACGTCCTCGCCGGCGGCGCGCTCGACGAACATCACGACGGCCTCCACCCAGACGGCGTGCTCGACGCCGACGCACGCGGCCGCGCTCGCCCTGCCTCCGAGCGCGCCGACGACGTGGTTCTCCACGTCGCCGGGGAACACCTGGAACCCCTTCGGCTTGATGGTCAGCTTGGCGCGCCCGGCGAGCCGGAGCCCCTTCTCCGTGTACGCGCCGAGGTCTCCCGTGTAGCAGACCCCGTCTCGCGAGACGGCCTTCGCGCTCGCCTCCGGATCGTTCAGGTAGCCGAGGAACACCTGCGGGCCGGAGAAGCAGATCTCGCCGATCTCGCCGGGCGCGAGCTCCGGCCCGGCAGCGCCCTCGGCGCTCATGGGGCCGCGGATGGTGAGCGGGCAGAGCGGCGAGTCGAACCCGATGCCCTCCGCGAGGTCGTCGGCGGTCGCCCCGAGCGCGGTGTACGTGCAGAACCCGGAGGTCTCGGTGAGCCCGAGCCCGGTCCCGATCTCGGCCGCCATCTCGCGGAGCCGGTCGAGGAACGCGCGCGGCACGCCCTGCCCGCCGTAGATGGCGGCGCGCAGGCTCGAGAGGTCGACCTCGCGGTAGCGCCGGTGGTTCCACTCGAGGTTGAAGAGTGCCGGGATCTGCCCGACCACGGTGACGCGGTGCTGGGCGATCGCCTCGAGGCTCTTCTCGGCGTCGAAGACGTGCAGGAGCACCGAGGTGAGCCCGGCGTAGATCCCCGTGCCGAGCAGCTCGGTCGTGCAGCCGACGTGCGACGGCGGCAGGTTCACGAGGAGCCGGTCGCCCTCCTTCAGGCCGAAGCCGACCGCGAGCCCGACGTTCTGCACGAGGATGCTCTCGTGGCACAGGAGCGCGGGCTTCGGGGAGCCCGTCGAGCCCGTCGTGAAGATGACGAGGCAGCCGTCGCGCCGGCCGACCTTCCGGCGCGCGCGCCGCACCGTGCCGAGGAGCCGCGCGCGGACGTAGCCCGCCTTGATCCCTTTCGTGAAGTCCTTCACCCAGGTCGCGCCGGGCAGGATCCCGTCCGGCTCCTTCTGGAACTGCACCCAGTGGCGCACGCTCGCGCAGCCGCCGACCACCTCGCGGAGCACGGGCAGGAGCGCCGGCGCGCCGGCGAAGAAGTAACCCTTCGGCTGGAGCTTCTCGAGGCAGGCGCGCAGCTCGCCCGCGCGGAGGCGCAGGTCGAGCGGAGCGGCGACCACGCCGATCCGGTAGCAGGCGAGGACGAGGAAGACGTGCTCCTTGAGGAGCGGCAGGCTCGTCGCGAGGACGTCGCCCTTGCGGAAGCCGCTCGCGAGGAGCTTCGCCGCGAACGCGTCCACCGCGGTGTCGAGGTCCTTCCACGTGACCGTCTCGCCGGTGTTGTGCTCGACGAGGGCGATCGCGCCGGGGGCCCGGCGCGCGTGCAGGGTCACGCAGTCGGCGATGTTGTCGGGAAGCGCGGCGGCGCGAGCGCGGCAGTCGGCGTCCTGGGCGGGCGTCTTCATCGGTCGGCTCCTCGTGCGAGCCGCGCGGCGAGGCGGGGCCCGGTCGAACGACCGGGGTTCTACCCCACCTCCGCCGCACGATGAAGCGCCGCGGCACGATCCCGAGCCTGCCCGGGCTCCCCTACGCCGCGACCGTCGCCCCGGCCGTCTTCCGCACCGCCTCGAGCTCGATCGCGATCTCCACCTTCTCGCCCACGAGCACGCCGCCGGTCTCGAGCGCCGCGTTCCAGACGAGCCCGTAGTCTCGCCGGTCGAGCGACGCCTTCGCCGAGAAGCCCGCGCGCTCGTTGCCCCACGGGTCCTTGCCGGTGCCCGCGAACTCGGCCTCGAGCGTCACCTCGCGCACGACGCCGTGGAGCGAGAGGTCGCCCACGATCCGGAGCGCGCCGCCCGCCTGCTCGACGCGCCTCGAGCGGAAGCTGATCTCCGGGTGCGCTGCGACGTCGAGGAAGTCCGGCGAGCGGAGGTGCGCGTCGCGGTCCGCGACGCCGGTGTCGATCGAGGCGGGGTCGATCGTGACCTCGACCGAGGAGCGGGCGAGGTCCTGCGGGTCGAGCTGCACGGTGCCCGTCCAGCGGCCGAACCGGCCGTGCACCTTGGAGATGACCATGTGGCGCACGGAGAAGTGCACCGCGGAGTGTCCGACGTCGATGTCCCAGGGGGTGGCTGCCATTTTCGGTTCCGTCCTTTCGTGGGGCGCGCCTGCCGCGCCCTTCGTGTCCGCAGTCTTGCTATCGTTCCTCGTCAGGCGCAATCTGGACGCCGGCACATGTCTGTTCCATGGAAGGAACGATGGATCTCAACCTCCTCACCGTCTTCGAGGCCGTGGCGCGGAGCCGCAGCTTCTCCGCCGCCGCGAAGGAGCTCGGACTGCCCAAGTCGTCCGTGAGCCGCGGCGTCGCGCGGCTCGAGGGGGAGCTCGGGGCGCAGCTCCTGCTCCGCACCACCCGCCAGGTGGCGCTCACGACGGCGGGCACCGCGCTCTACGACCGGGCGGCGCCGCTCTTGCGCTCGGTCCAGGCCGCCCTCGGCGAGGTGCCGGCCCAGGAGGAGGAGCCGAGGGGCCTCCTCCGCGTGACGGCACCCGTCGACCTCGGGGTCCTCTTCCTCGCGGAGGTCGTGACCCGCTACACGGCGCGCTATCCGTCGGTGTCGGTGGACCTGCACCTCACCGGACGCGTGGTGGACCTCGTCGCCGAGCGCTTCGACGTCGCGCTGCGGGTCGGCGCCAGGCTCCAGGACTCCACGCTCGTCGTCCGCAAGGTGGCGCCGATCGTGCTGCGGCTCTTCGCGTCGCCGCTGTACGTCGCCCGCCGCGGCTCGCCGCGCGCGGAGGCCGAGCTCGCGGCGCACGACCGCGTCGTGTTCCGCGGCGGGGCGGAGAAGCTGCGCATCGGGGGCGCGCGCGAGCCCGCGGACGCGAGCGGCCGGGCGCGGATCGTCTGCGACGATCTCCTCTTCGCGCGCGACGCCGTCCGCGCCGGCGCGGGGATCGGCCTCCTCCCCTCCTTCGTGGCCGAGCCCGACGTGGTGGCCGGCCGGCTCGTGCGGATCCTCCCGCGCCACGAGCGCCTCGCCGGCGCGCTCCACGTGGTGACGCCCGCGGCGAAGCACGTCCCGCGGAAGGTCAGCGCCTTCCGCGATCTCGTGGTGGAGCTGGCCGGCGCGCCGAGCGGCCTGCTCGGGGCGGGGTGAGCGGGGCGCTGAACGACGCCGGTCGGGGTTCGAGGCCGGAGCGCCGCCCCGATCACCTTCCCCCGTGGCTCAGGGCGGATTGCCGGAGCGCGGCCTCGGCGGTGCGCAGGACGCGCGGCCCGTCGGCGTAGGGGGCGACCCGCACCGGCGGGTAGGCCCGCATGCGCTGGACGAGCTCCTCCGCCTCGGCCGCGAGCAGCGCGTCGCACTGGTCGTACACGCCGCCCGGCTCCTCCTCGCGCGCGTCGTGCGGCACGAGGATGGACCGCAGCTCCGTCACGAGCTCCGCGGTCGGGGTCGGGACGAGCAGCGAGGCGAGCGCGCCGTGCTCGATGCGGAGCTGGCGCGCGGCGGGGAGCGGCTCGCCGCCGCGCGCCCGCCGGGCCGCGGGCAGCAGGATCTTCTCCTCGAGCGCGATGTGGCGGAGCAGCCCGGCGCGGAAGGCGTCGAACGCGGTCCGCTCCAGCGCGCCCGCCGAGCGGACGGCGCGGTCGAGCAGCGCGTCGAGCCGGGCGTGGTCGTCGGTGAGGTGCCGGGCGATCGGCGTGGCGGGGGTGAGCGGCATCAGTCCTCCTCGTCCTCGGCGGCGCCCATGAGCAGCCGGTGCTGGGCCTCGCGCACCATCCGGTCCACCACGCGGAAGACCGCGGCGGAGAGCTCCTCGTCTGGGCGGCCGGCGTCGCCCGCGTGCCCGGCGGCGAAGAGGGCGAGGAGGGTCCAGTCCTCGGCGGAGACGGCGAGGTGCGTGTCGGGGCGGTAGCCGTCCGCCGTGGCGCGGAACGGCTCGAGGTCGCCGTGGACCGGGCGGAGCACGAGGAACCGGCCGCGGCGGCGCTCCCGGTGCGCGTCGACGATCCACTCGCGCCGCGCGGAGTCGCGGGTCCGCGCCGAGCCGAGGAGACCCGCGTCCGAGCGCTGCAGCGCGCGGAAGGCGGCCTGCGCGTCCGGCGCGAGCGCCTTCCCGTTCGGATGGGCGGCGGCGCCGCTCTCGTAGCGCTCGAGGATCTCCGCGGGTTCGTAGGGCATCGGGCGCTCCTCTGGGGCGGCACCGGACCGGGCGAACGTCGTGCACGCCGTGCGAGGGTCTCTAGGCAGGCGGCCGCCCGCAGTCAACGCGAGCCGCGGGGCGGCGGCGGACCACGCGAAGGACGTGTCCGGCCGGGGAGCGACGGACAACGATGGGACGGTGGCCCGGAGCGACGTGAGCGATTTGTCCAGCGCGCGGACCCGTGCGGCCGGCGCGCCGAGGGAGGTCCCGGATGGCTTACGCGGCGGGTGAGCTGGGCGTGGTGGGGCTCGGGAGGATGGGCGGAGGGCTCGCGCTCCAGGCGCGCGAGGTCGGGCTCCGGGTCGTGGGCCTCGACGCGCACGGGCTGCGCGCGGAGCTCCTCGCGGCGGGCGTGGAGGAGGCACGAACGCTCGACGCGCTCGTCGCCGCGCTCGCGCCGCCGCGCGCGGTGTTCCTGTACGTCCCGGCAGGGCCCCCCGTGGACGCGCTCCTCGACGCGCTCGCGCCGCTCCTCGCCCGGGGGGACGTCGTGGTGGACGGCGGAAACTCGTACTGGGGCGACTCCATCCGTCGCCACGACCGGCTCGCGGGCCAGGGGATCGAGCTCGTCGATCTCGGCACGAGCGGCGGGGTCGAGGGCGCGCGGCGCGGCGCCTGCTTCATGGCGGGGGGTGAGGCCGCGGCGGTCGCGCGCGTCGAGCCGCTGCTCCGCGCGCTCGCGGTCGAGGACGGCTACGTCCACGCGGGCCCGCCCGGCGCCGGCCACTTCGTGAAGCTCGTCCACAACGGCATCGAGTTCGGGATGCTGCAGGCGATCGGCGAGGGCGTCGACCTCCTCGAGCGCTACCACGACCGGCTGGACGTCGCCGCCGTCCTCTCCGCGTGGCGGCACGGCTCGGTCATCCGCGGCTGGCTCATGGACCTCATGCACGCCGGGTACGAGTCGGAGGGCGGGCTCGACGCCGTGCCGCCGTACGTGGAGGACACGGGCGAGGTCTCCTGGCTCGTCGCCGACGCGCTGCGGCTCGAGGCGCCGATCCCGGTCATCGCCCAGGCCGTCCTGCAGCTCTTCGCCTCGCGCGACGGCGAGAAGCGCTGGGCGCGCGCCGTCGCGATGATGCGCCACGGGTTCGGCGGCCACCCCTACGGGCCGAGCGCCCCCGTCGCGGAGGAGCGGCGCACCGGCCAGGTGGGCGGGACCTGGCGCGACGAGCACGACCGCCCCCGGTAGAGAGGCGCGTGGCGCCACCTCGACGCGCTCGCAGGAGCCGATCGCTCTGGAGGTGAAGCTCGCGGGGCGATCCCGCGCGCGGCGCGCACCCACAACCGCGCACCCGTCCGCACCTCCGGGCGGCCTCCGGACGGAATGTGGCGCGCGCGCCCGGCTGTTCAACCGGGGTCACCAAGAACCCGTCGTGCCCGCCCCGGCGTCCGCGCATGCGGACGTGGAAGGAGACGTCCGTGCGCCTCACCTCGCGCCTCCCCGCGCTCGCCGCGGCCCTCGCGCTCCCGCAGCTCGCGCTCGCCACGAGCATCGTGCGCGGGCCCTTCCTGCAGCAGACCACGCCCACGTCCACGATCGTGGTCGTCTCGACCGACGCGGCGGCGCACGTCGAGGCGGTCGCGGACCTCCCCGGCGGCGGCACCGCCCAGGCGAAGAGCGACGGCACGCACCACCTGCTGCGCCTCTCCGGCCTCCCGGCCGCGGCGACCATCCCGTTCCACGTGACGCTGGACGGCGCGCCCGCCGGCGACGGCTCCGTGCGGACGCCCGCCGTGCCCGGCACCGAGGCCGCGCGCCACGCGGTGATCGGGGCGACCGCGGACACCGGCTCGGCCGGCCCGAACGCGCGCGCGAACGTCGCGCGCATGGAGCTCCGCGGCGTCGAGGCGGTGCTCACCATGGGTGACAACTCGTACCCCGACGGTGCGGCCGGCGAGTGGGACACGACGTTCTTCGGCGTGTGGAAGGACCTGATGCGGTCCGCGACGATGTGGACGGGCGTCGGCGACCACGAGTACCGGACGCCGTTCGCGCAGCCGTACCTCGACTCGGTCGAGCTGCCGCAGGGACCGCAGGGCGAGCGCTACTACTCGTTCGACTGGGGCGACCTCCACGTCGCCGCGCTCGACACGAACTGCATCGTCCCGATGGACGCGAGCCAGATGGGCTGCGACACGGCGACGATGGTCGCCTGGCTCGAGGCGGACCTCGCGGCGTCGAAGGCGCCCTGGAAGCTCGTCACGATGCATCGGCCCGCGCTCGCCACGGGCAAGTACGGCGTCTTCCCGGAGATCCCGCGGGCGCTCCTCGGCCCGTTCGAGAAGTACGGGGTGGACCTCGTCCTCCAGGCCCATAACCACCTCTACGAGCGCACCTGGCCGGCGCGGCAGGGTGCGGTCGTGAAGAAGGACTACGACCACCCGGGCGCCCCCGTGTACCTGACCGCCGGTGGCGGCAGCGACTACCTGTACGAGTCCGTCCTCCCGGCGGCGGAGTGGACGGCGTTCCGCGCGACGGAGTACCAGCACCTCATCCTTACGCTCGACGGCGGGACGCTCCTCGTGGAGTCGGTCCGGCCGGACGGCTCGCTCCTCGACAAGTTCCAGATCGTGAAGGACGTCCCGCCGCCGAGCGCCGACCCGCTCACGCCGCCGGCTCCCGGCGACACGACGACGCCGCCCCCCGTCCCGGAGCAGTCGGTCGCCGGCCCCAAGGGAGCGGGCGGAGGCGGCGGCTGCGGCTCGGGCCCCGGCGGCGCGCTCGCCCTCGGGATCGTCGGCGCGGTGCTCGCGTGGACGCGCCGCGGCGCCCGCGCCCGCCGGCCGTGAGCGGGCGCTCCCGGCGCGACAGCGCCGGGCCGTTCCGCTAATCTGCCGCGCCTCATGGACACCGTCCTCCCGGCGGAGAGCCACAGCGCGTTCGACGACGCCCAGGCCATCCTGACCGCCTCGGCGCTCGTCGCGCTCGGCTACGGCTTCCTCGCGCAGGCGAAGCTCCTGACGGGCGGCACCGCCGGCGTCGCCCTCCTGCTCGCCCGGGTGACGCCCTTCTCCTTCGGCCAGCTCTTCGTCGCGCTCAACCTGCCGTTCTTCTGGCTCGGCGTCCGGCGGATGGGGTGGCGGTTCACGGTGAAGACGTTCGTCGCGATCGCGCTCGTGTCCCTCGCGACCGATCACCTGCCGGCGGTGCTCCACCTCGACCGGCTGCACCCGCTCTACGGCGCGGTGATGGGCGGGGTCCTCGTGGGCGTGGGGCTCCTCGTGCTCTTCCGCCACCACGCCTGCCTCGGCGGGCTCAACATCCTCTCCATCCACCTGCAGGAGCGGCACGGCGTCCGCGCGGGCGCGTTCCAGATGGTCGTCGACGCCCTGGTCGTGCTCGCGTCGCTGTTCGTCGCGCCGCTCTCCACGATCGCCCTGTCGGTCGTCGGCGCGGTCGCGCTCAACCTGGTCCTGGCGGTGAACCACCGGCCGGGCCGCTACCTCGGGACCTGACCCCTCCCGACGCGGCTCGCAGGGCGCGCCGTACCGTCGGGCAGTTCCTCACCCCGGCCCTAACCCGGGCAGGCGCTCGAGCTCCGGCACGCGCTGGAGGGCCGCGCCTGGCGGCCGGGCGTCGTGCCGGACGGTGAGCCTGTCTCTGCGTCCGCGGAGCTCGCGATCGGACAGCCCCCCGGGCGCTAGAAGGCCGGGCCGGAGCCGCCATGCGCGAGCGGCGTGTCCCGCCCGCTCGGACATTTCGAGCGAACCCGAACGACCGCCGCCGGCCGTTGAATGCGACAAGGTCTCGGAGCACCGTCTCTTCCCCGGCCGCGTCGGCCGGATGGGAGGACATCGCGATGGCGCGCATCTCGATCAAGCGGTTCTCGTCTCCGGACGAGACCCGTCCGTTCAAGGGCAACGGGCACGCGGAGATCCTGAAGTTCGGCGACGGGGTGGTGGGAAGGGGCGTGTTCGAGCCGGGCTGGCGCTGGTCCACGCACGTGAAGCCGCTCGCGGGCACCCGGAGCTGCCAGGCCGCACACTCCGGCTACGTCGTCTCGGGCCGGATGCACCTCGTGATGGACGACGGCGAGGAGGCGGAGATCGGGGCCGGCGACTACGCCGTCATCCCGCCCGGCCACGACGCCTGGACGGTCGGCGACGAGGCGTGCGTCATCATCGACTTCGCCGGCATGGAGCACTACGCGGAAGGCCGGACCACCCGAGCCCAGCCCGGCGCGGAGTCCCAGGCCCCCGCCCATCACTGAGCGCTTCCGCTCGGGCGAGGCGCCGGGAGGCCGGCGCCTCCGCTCGAGCGCGCTAGGCGTGCGGCAACGTCGGCGGCGGCTGCCTCGAGGGCGGAGCCATCTCTGGCGCCCTCGGGGACGCCCCCGCGGACTCGAGCCGCTCCTTCAGGTTCTCGAGCAGCGTCTCGGCCTCGCGCTCGTTGGAATGGCGGAGGAACAGCTCCGCGACGTGCCCGAGCAGCGGCAGCGGGAGCTCGTACTGGATCTTCAGGACCACCTCCGTCCCGGCGTCGCGCTGCTCGAGGGTCCAGGTGAACGTGCTCGGGATCCCCTTCTCGTTCTTCGTCACGAAGCGGCGGGGCCGCACCGCCTCGACGGTCTCCGACCGTCCGTGAAAGCGCAGGCCAGCCATCTTGTAGGTCCAGTCCCAGTCCGCCCCGCCGCCCTCCTTGAGCTGGACGTTCGTGACCTCGACCAGGCTCGGCCAGATCTCGAGCAGGTTCCTCGGATCGTGCAGGTAGTCGAACACCCGCGCTGCCTCCACCTCGACGAGGATCTTCTTCTCGATCCTTTCCATGACACACCCCCACCCAACCCGACTTCGGTCCGGGCGGTGAACGTAGCCACTCCACCCCCCGCTGCTCGCCTTCTCGGCGGGAGCAATCGCGGGTACGGGCGCGCGGGGGAGGCGGCGGCGCGTGAGTCGCGCGCGCGGCCGCGTCAGCGCTCCGCAGACCGCGCGCTCCCTGCGCGCTCCTCGTCCGGCACCACGTTGCGGAAGCTGCGCCACAGCGCGAGGTCGTAGAGGATCTTGAGGCCGCCCGACAGGAAGAACGGAACGGACGAGAGCGCCGCGATCGCGTAGAGCGGTCCGGCGGCGAGCGGCGCGAGGGCCGCGCCGACCGTCCGGGCGATGCCGGTCACCCCGGCCGCCGCCGAGCGCTCGTCGGGGTCGACGACCGCCATCGTGTAGGACTGGCGCGTCGGCACGTCCATCTGCGAGATGGAGAACCGCACGAGGAGCACCGCGATCGCGAGCGGCAGCGTCGGCATGAGCGGGACGAGCACGAGGAGCACGTTCGAGGGCAGGTGCGTCGCCACCATCGTGTTCACGAGCCCCACGCGGCGGGCGATCCACGCGGCCGACAGCGCCGAGATCCCGGCGAGCACGTTCGCGCCGAAGAAGATCGCGCCGAGCCTCGCCGGCCCCACGCCGAAGCGCGCGTGGAACCACCAGGCGACGAAGCTCTGCACCACGAGCCCGCCGGCGAAGGCGTCGACGGAGAACAGCGCGGAGAGGCGGAGGATCGTGCCCCGCGAGCGGTGCAGGCCGAGGCGCGAGCGGCGGGAGGCGGCCGGCGCCGAGGGCGCCTCCACCGCGGGCGACAGCCGCGTGAACACCGCCGCGAGCGCGAGCCCCGCCGCGCCGTAGCCCGCCATCACGGCGCGGTAGCTCGCGAGCGGCGCGACGCCGCGCGACTGGAGCGCGCCGGCGAGGCCGCCGCCGGCGAGCGCGCCGAGGGCCGTCGCCGCGGATCCCGCGAGCTGGTACCAGGCGAACGCGGCGGTCCGCCGCTCCGCGGGGAGCTCCTGCGAGAGCGCCGCCTGCTCGACGGCGAGGAACGGGCCGACCTCGTTCCCCGAGGGGCTGATCACCCCGACGGTGGCCGCGAGGAGGAGGAGCGCGAACGAGGTCGTGGCGGCGAAGGCGGCGCCCGCGAGCGCCATGAGGGCCGCGCCGGCGAGGAGCATGCGCCTCCGCCCCCAGCGGTCGGCGTGGGTGGTGATCACGAGCGAGAGCGCGGTGTCGCCGAGGAGCGTGAGCGTGAGGAGCGCCCCGATCCGCCGCTCGCCGTAGCCCGCCGCGGAGAGGTGGAGCACGAGCACCACCGAGACGAGCCCGTACGCGAAGAGCCTCAGGGCACGCGACGCGAAGAGGACCGGGACGTCGCGGAGGGGCGCGGGCCCGGGCGTCATGGCGCAGGGGCCCGGGGCTGCCGCACCATGCGCTCGAGGAGCTTCTCGAGCGCCCGCGCCGGGTCCTCGCACACGCCGGAGTGCACCGGCCCGACCTGGATGACGGTGCTGCGCGGCGCGACGAGCCAGTGGAAGCGCTCCCGGAGCGAGAGCCGGCCGATGGGCCCGCTCCCCTCCCCGCCCGCCGCGACGCGCGAGAGCGCGGCGAGGTGCTCCTCGACGAGCGGCAGGTCCACCCCGGGGAAGAGCGCGCGGAGGCGCTCCCGATCGAGCTCCACGCGCGCGGCCAGGAAGTCCCGCTCGAGGCAGAAGAGGATGACGCCCGCGTTCAGGAACTCCTCGCGCTCGACGCGCGGGACGACGCGGACGACGGCGTAGTCAAACGAGCAGTGCGCGGGCACGTTCGGCCTCCTCCACGAAGAGCGGCGCCGCCGCGAGGCGGCGCTCGAGGAGCCGCACGTACGCCGCGCGGTGCTCCGCGACCGAGGCGAAGCGCGGCTCGCCCTCGAGCCACGCGTCCGGCACCTCGCCCACCGCGCGCGCGACGGCCCCGCCCTCGAGCCGCGCGGCGAGGCGCGCGCCGGCGGCGGGGAGCTCGGCCGCCCACTGCAGGAGCACGTGGTCCTTCACCGCGCGAAACGGGGTGAGCGCGGGGTCCGGCGCGTCCGGCCAGGCGTGGTGGAAGTAGAGGGACGCGCCGTGGTCGATGAGCCAGAGCCGCCGGTGCCAGCAGAGCAGGTTCGAGTTCCGCGCCGTGCGGTCGACGTTCGTCACGAGCGCGTCGAAGAACACGATCTCCGAGGCCTCCGCGGCGGAGGGCGGCGGCCCGGCCACCGGATCGAAGGTGGCGCTGCCCGGCAGGTAGTCGAGGCCGACGTTCGCCCCGACGCTCGCCTTGAGGAGATCGCGGATCTCCCCGTCCGGCTCGTTGCGCCCGAGCTCCGCGCCGACCTCGAGCCGGACGAGCTCGGGGACCGGCAGGCCCGCCGCGCGGGCGAGCTCGCCGGCGATCACCTCCGCGACGAGCGCCTTCGGCCCCTGCCCCGCGCCCCGGAACTTCGCGACGTACAGGCCGTCGTCGTCGCCCTCGACGATGGCCGGCAGCGAGCCGCCCTCGCGCAGCGCGGTGACGTAGCGGGTCGCGGTGACGGTCCTCATCCGGACAGGTTACCGCGCCGGCGACGCGCCCGCGATCACGCCGCGCCCGCGGCCTCCGGGCAGGACTCCCGCGCCGCGGGCGGCTCGCGCGGGGCGGCCGCGGGGCCCGCGCCTCGACTAGCGCGCCGCCCCGAGGTGCCGGAGCCCCGGCCCCTCGCGGCCGGTGCGCGCCACGTACTCCCCGTAGCCGCCGCCGTAGGCGATCGGGCCCTCGGCCGTGAGCTCCAGGACGCGGTTCGTGAGCGCGGAGAGGAAGCGCCGGTCGTGGGACACGAGCAGCATCGTCCCCTCGTACCCCGCGAGCGCCCGCACCAGCATCTCCTTGGTCGAGACGTCGAGGTGGTTCGTGGGCTCGTCGAGCACGAGGAAGTTCGGCGGATCGTAGAGGAGCTTCGCGAGGACGAGCCGCGCCTTCTCGCCGCCGGAGAGCACCTTGCAGCGCTTCTCGATCTCGTCGCCGGAGAAGCCGAAGCAGCCCGCGAGCGTGCGCAGGGAGCCTATCGAGGCGCGCGGGAAGGCGTCCTGGAGCGTCTCCCAGACCGTCCGGTGGGGGGCGAGCAGCTCCATCGCGTGCTGGGCGAAGTAGCCCATCTTCACGCTCCCGCCCACCGCGACGGTGCCCGCGTCCGGCGCCGTCTCGCCGGCGACCATCTTGAGCAGGGTCGACTTGCCCGCGCCGTTCGCGCCGAGCACGCACCAGCGCTCGCCGCGGCGCACGAGGAAGTCGAGGCCGCCGTGGACGACGCGCGCCCCGTACCGCTTGACGACCCCGGCGAGCTTCGCCACGTCCTCGCCGGAGCGGGGCGCGGCGCGGAACTCGAAGTCGACGGTCTTGCGGACGCGCGGCGGCTCGACCTTCTCGATCTTGTCGAGCTTCTTCACGCGCGACTGCACCTGCGCCGCGTGGGACGCCCGCGCCTTGAACCGCTCGATGAACGCGAGCTCCTTCTTGAGCATCGCCTGCTGGCGGTCGAACTGCGCCTGCTGGTGCGCGTCCGCGATGGCGCGCTCGCGCTCGTAGAGGTCGTAGTTGCCGGAGTACGTGGTGAGCTCGCCGCCGTCGATCTCGACGATCTTGGAGACGACCCGGTTCATGAACTCCCGATCGTGGGAGGTCATGAGGATCGCGCCGTCGTAGGCCTGGAGGAACTCCTCGAGCCAGATGATCGACTCGAGGTCGAGGTGGTTCGAGGGCTCGTCGAGGAGCATCGCGTCGGGCCGCATGAGGAGGATGCGCGCGAGGGCGACGCGCATCTTCCAGCCGCCGGAGAGCGCCCCGACGTCGCCGTCCATCATCTCCGGCGTGAAGCCGAGGCCGCCCAGGATCTCCCGCGCGCGCGCCTCGAGCGCGTAGCCGCCGAGCTCGTCGAAGCGGGCCTGCACGTTCCCGAACCGCTCGACGAGCTCCTCCAGCTCGTCGGCGCGGGCGGGATCGGCGAGGGCGTGCTCGAGCGCGTGCAGCTCGGCCGCGACCGCCGACACCGGGCCGGCGCCGTCCATCGTCTCCTCGACGGCGCTCCGCCCGGACATCTCCCCCACGTCCTGGGAGAAGTGGCCCACGGTGACGCCGCGGTCGATCGAGACGTTGCCCTCGTCCGGCTCCTCCTCGCGGGTCACGAGCCGGAACAGGGTGGACTTCCCGGCGCCGTTCGGCCCGACGAGGCCGATCTTCTCGCCGCGGTGGAGGACGGCCGACGCCTCGACGAAGAGGAGCTGCCGGCCGTGCTGCTTGGAGATGCCGTCGAAGCGGATCACGGGACGGGCGTTTTCGCACGCCGCGGGCCCCGCTTCAACCCGCCCGGGCGCGGGCGCGTCAGGAGATCCAGCCCTCCCGCACGGCGAGGAGCGTGGCGCCTCCCATGGCGAGCCACAGGAGGACCCCGTGCGCGAGCGGGCGCGCCCCGACCTCGCGGAGCGCCTCGCGCGAGAGGTTCGCGCCGACGAGGAAGAGCGTGAGGACGAGCGCCCGCCGGGCGGCGAGCGCCAGGGCGCCCGCCACGGGGGCGGCGGCGGGGACGAACGTCGCGATCGCCGCGGCGACGACGAAGCCCGCGATGAACCCGGGGAAGGAAGCGCGGCCCGCCGCCGCCCGCCCCGCGCGCCGCTCCAGCGCCGCGAGGCCGACCGTGACGGGGAGGATCCAGAGGGCGCGCGCGAGCTTCACCGCCGTGGCCACCTCCAGCGCGCGCGGCCCGTACTGCAGGGCGGCGCCGACCACCGAGCTCGTGTCGTGGATGGCGAGCGCCGCCCAGACGCCGAAGGGCGCCTCGGCGAGCCCCGCGGCGTGCCCGAGCGGCGGCGCGACCACGAGGGCCACCGCGTTCAGGAGGAACACCGTCCCGAGCGCGACCGTGACCTCGCGGTCGTCCGCCTGGATGGCCGGCGCCGCGGCGGCGATCGCGCTGCCGCCGCAGATCGCCGTGCCGACCGTGATGAGGAGGCCGGTCTTGCCGCGCACCCGGAGCGCCCGGACCATGAGCGTGCCGAGCGCGAAGGCGGCGGCGATGGTGACCACGGTGTACCCGAAGCCGCGCGCCCCGGCCCGGGCGACGGCGCCGAGGTCCATCCCGAAGCCGAGCCCGACGACCGCGAGCGGCAGCAGCTTCTTCGAGAGGCGGTGCGTGAGCGCCTGGGCGGGGTTCCCGACCGCGAGCGCGATCGCCGCGCCCGCGAGGAGCGCGCCGGCGGACGAGGCGGCGAGGGCGGCCCACGCGGCGCCGGCGAGGAGGAGCGCGTGCCCGAGCCCCGGGCGACTCGCGTCGTCGGTCATGGCGCGCAGCCATACCTCCGATCCGCACCTGGACGGGAGCGAAAAACCTCGGCGCCACCGCGTCGCGCCGCCGCGAAGCGCGCGCTAGACGAGGAGGATGGCACGGCCT
The DNA here is from genome assembly GCF_022690695.1 of Anaeromyxobacter sp. SG17. Classification (NCBI taxonomy): domain Bacteria; kingdom Pseudomonadati; phylum Myxococcota; class Myxococcia; order Myxococcales; family Anaeromyxobacteraceae; genus Anaeromyxobacter; species Anaeromyxobacter sp. SG17. The sequence continues at coordinate 139,115 of NZ_JALCYX010000004.1, read as the reverse complement.
CCGGACACGCTCTCCGCGGACACGCGCGCCGCGCTCGACGCGGGCGTGCGCCTCTTCGACGATGGGCGGTTCTTCGACGCGCACGAGGTGTGGGAGGACGCGTGGCGCGACGAGGCCGGGGCGCCGAGGCTCGCGCTCCAGGGGCTCATCCAGATCGCCGCGGGCTTCCACAAGGGCCTCGTGCAGGGCCGGCCGGCGGGGATGGTGCGGCTCCTCGGCGCCGGGCTCGGGAAGCTCGAGGCGAGCGGCGGGGTGGGCGGGCTCGCGCTCTCCACGTTCGTGGTCGAGGTGGAGCGCTGGCGAGCCGCCGCGAGGCGGTGGGCCGAGGGAGGGGAGCAGCCGCGAATGCGGGTCCCCAGGCTGCGGTGAAGCTCGGTGCCCGGCGCAGGGGCTCGGGACGCCGTCACGGCACGTACCGGATCGGCACCCATCCGCGCACCGAGTTCACGAGCCACAGCCGCGCGGCGCGGGCGAGGTCCTCGGGGCGGAGCACCGCCTCGCGCACCTCGCCGCGCTCGAGGAGCTCGGCGCGCATGGTCCCGGCGAGGAGCCCGGCGTCGACGGGCGGCGTGAGCCGCTCGCCGCCGACCTCGACGACCAGGTTTCCGATGGTGAGCTCGGTCAGCTCGCCCTCCGCGTTCTGCAGGATCACGTCGAACGCCTCCGGCCGCTCGGCGCGGCGGGACGCGTACACCTCGCGCCGGGTCGTCTTGTGGAAGAGGAGCCGATCGGCGCGATCCACCGGGGCGCGCGCCAGCGTCACGGGGAGCGGGGCCTGCGCGGGCGGCGGCAGCGGCGCCGCCTCGGTGCGGGGGCGGCCGTCGAGCCCCACGAGGAGGCGAATTCGTGCCCCCTCCGCCGGCGCGCGCGACGCCTCCGCCTCGAGCGCCGCTCGCACCGCCGCGAGCTCCAGCGGGATGCCGAGGTAGCGCGCCGAGCCCGCGAGCCGGGCGAGGTGCCGCTCGAGGCGCGCGTACGCGCCGCCGAAGAGCCGGAGCGTCTCGAGGAGCTGGAGGTCGTCCGCGGGCTCCGAGAGCACCGCCGCCTTCGCCATCGCCTCGTCCCACTCGCGCTCCGGGTCCGAGCCCCAGGTGATCCCGCCGCCGACGCCGTACGTCGCGGCGCCGGACTCGAGGTCGAGGTCCAGCGTGCGGATGGCGACGTCGAACACCGCGTCGCCGCCCGGCGCGACCACGCCGACGGCGCCGCAGTACGGGCCGCGCGGGCTCCGCTCCAGGTCCGCGATGAGCTTCGTGGCGGCGATCTTGGGCGCGCCGGTCACCGAGCCGCACGGGAACAGCGCGGCGAACAGCTCGGCGAGGCCGGCCGAGGGTCGAAGCCGAGCCTCGACGGTCGAGGTGAGCTGCAGCACGGTGGGGTAGCGCTCGACCGTGAAGAGCTCCCCCACCCGCACCGAGCCGACCCGCGCCACCCGGCCGAGATCGTTCCGGAGCAGATCCACGATCATGACGTTCTCGGCGCGCTCCTTCGGCGAGGCCGCGAGCGCGGCGGCGGCCCGCTCGTCCTCGGCGAGGTCGCGCCCGCGCCGGGCGGTCCCCTTCATCGGCCGGACCTCCACCCGATCCCCCTGCCGATAGAAGAACAGCTCCGGCGAGGCGGAGAGGATCGCCCGCCCGTCCACGACGAGACAGCCAGTGAAGCCGCCTCCCTGGGCGCGGCGGAGGCGCTCGTACAGCGCGAAGGGATCGCCCGTGAACCGGCCCCGCATCCGGAAGGTGAGGTTCACCTGGTAGGCGTCGCCGCGGCCGAGCGCGGCGCGCACGGCCTCCACGTCCGCGACGTGCTGCGCGCGCGTGACCTCCGGCGCGAGGTCATCCACGCGGGCCGCCGCGACCTCCGCCGCGGAAGGAGCCGCTGCGGTCGCGGGCGCGTCGTGGATCCCGAACCAGACGAGGGGGCCGGAGCCGCGGCGCACCGCGATCGCGGGATCGAGGCCGGGCGCCGCCTCGTACGACACGAACCCCGCCGCCCAGCGGCCGCGCCGCGCCTCCGCCTCCACCTCGACGAGCGCGGCGCGGACGCGCCGGACGTCGTCGGTCGCGATCACGCGCGCGGGTTCCCCGAAGTCGAGGCGGCCGAACGGGGCGAGATCGAGGCGGGCGCTACGCACCCCCGCCATCCTAGCGGCGGCGACCTCCGCCGTTCGCAGTTCCTCGCGCCGCCTCGGCGATCGGTGAACATGCCATGACGCGGAGCGGCATCGCCATCGCCCCCGGCGGCGCCGCGCCACTCGGATTGCGGACCCTGCGTCGCGGCCCCAGGTTGGGGATAGGACGAGGGGGGAGCCATGAAAACGTGGAAGAGGTATGCGCTGCCGGGCGCGGCACTCCTGGCAGTGGCGGCGAGCGGGTGCGCGACCGGCCGCCAGGCGAAGGGTGAGAACCCGGCTGCGGAGCGGGTCTCGGAGTCGCAGCGCCAGTCGAAGGAGGCGCTGAGCGCGGCGCAGAAGGCGCAGGAGAAGGCCACCGACCAGCAGAAGCGCGCCGCGACCGCGCAGGCGGACGTGAGGGAAGCGCAGCGCAGGCTGAACGAGGCGCAGCAGCGTGCCCAGCAGGAGACGATGAAGGCCGAGCAGGCGCAGCGGGAGGCGAACCTCGCGATCCAGCAGTCGACGCAGCAGGCGCAGCAGGCGCAGCAGGAGGCCTCACGGCAGCTCTCCCAGCAGCAGCGGCTCGTGAGCCGCGGTGAGCAGATCCTGGGTGGCCAGGTGAAGCAGGCGACCGCCAACCAGGTCGTGGTGCAGCCGCCCGGCGGCGACCCGATGACCTTCCAGATCACGAACCGGACGCGCGTCCAGATCGACGGCCAGCAGGCCTCCGCGGCTCAGATCACCCCGGGTGAAGATGCGCGCGTCGCGTACGAGATGACCGGCACCCAGCCGACCGCCGTGCTCGTGCAGGTCGTGACCGGCAACCCGGCGGCGCCCGGCGCGTCGCCGCCCGCGAGCCAGACGGGCACCGGGGGCACGGGCAGCGGCACGACCCCGCCGGCGCCTCCGGGTTGCGCCGGCGACCCCCGTTGGGCGGGCGGGGGGGGGCGTGCGGCCGCCCCCCGCGCGGACCTCGCCGCTGCGCCGAGCTCGCGTGGGGCATCGTCCCCCGTCACCACGGCGTCGGGCGATAGTCCTTGAAGAACAGGCCGGCCTCGTGCCGGCCGGTGCGGAAGCCGTCGAAGATGGGCGCCACGATCCGGGCCGCCCCGTCGACGATGTCGAGCGGCGGCGAGAAGGCGTGCTCCTCGACCTTGCGCGCGGCGAGGTGGGCGGGGTCCTCGTCCGTCACCCACCCCGTGTCGACCGCGTTGAGGTGGATGCCGTCCCGCGCGTAGTCGCCCGCGCTCGTGCGCACGATCATGTTGAGCGCGGCCTTGGCCATGTTTGTGTGGGGGTGCTTGTCGGTCTTGTGCTCGCGGTAGAACTGCCCCTCCATCGCCGACACGAGCACGACGTGCTTCGCCGGGTCGCCGCTCGTCGCGGTCTCGGGCGGCGCCGCGCGCGCGCGGAGCATGAGGGCCTTCAGCCGCGCGGTCATCACGAACGGCGCGGTCGCGTTCACGAGCAGCACCTCGAGCAGCTCGAGCGTGGGGACCTCGTGCAGCGTGAGCCGCCAGGAGTTGTGGCTGCGGAGATCGACCTGCTGGAGATCCTGGTCGAGGACCCCGCGCGGGAAGAGCTCGAGCGCGCTCTTGCCGGAGAGCAGCGGGCCTTCGTCGCCGGGCGCCTGCGAGAGGAGCGCCGGCCGCGTCACCCCCGCCGCCCGGCGGTGATCCGCGAGCGCCGCCTTGAGCGCCTCGTGCTCGCGCAGCAGCGCGCGCTCGCCCTCGGGCAGCGCCGCGAGCGGGGCCTCCTCGCGCTCGAGGAGGTGCGCATAGAAGCCCGGCGGGCGGCGCACGGTCTGGCAGGCGTTGTGGAGCTGGAAGTCGAGCCGCGGGAGGGTCGCGTCCAGCCGCTGGCAGAGCAGCTCGACGCTCGGGGTGTGGCGGAGGTCGACGCCGTGGATCGTGAGCCGATCCCTCCAGGCCTCGAAGTCCGGCTCGCGCGCGTAGCGCGCGGCGGCGTCCCGCGGGAAGCGCGTGCAGGCGACCACGCTGCAGCCGGCGCGCAGCAGGAGGATGGCGGCCTGGTAGCCGATCTTCACGCGCGCGCCGGTGACGAGGGCGACCCGCCCGCGCAGGTCCACCGTCGCCGTGCGCCGCGCGAGGTTCTCGTCGCCGCAGGCGCGGCACAGCTGGTCGTAGAACGGGTGGAGCCGGTGATACGGCGCCTTGCAGACGTAGCACTTGCGCGGCTCGGAGAGCTCCGGGCCGTCGCCCTCGCCGGCGTCCGCGGGCGCCCCGGCGGCCGGGCGGACCGCCCCCGCCTCCTCGGCGCCCGGGAGCCGCGGCCACCAGCCCGAGGCGTCGGCGCCCGCGGGCGGGAGCTCGGGGAGCGGCGTCTCGAACACCGGCGCTGCCCGCAGCTGCTGGATGCCGGTCCCCCTGCGCAGCGCCTCGTCGCGCGCCCTGCGCTCCACCCGCTCGTTCCGCAGGAGCGCCCGCTGGAGCTTCTTCCGCTGCTTGAGGTCCGGCCGCGCCACCTCGCCCGCGAGCTTCTGCAGCGTCGTCCGGGTCTCGGCGTCGAGCTCCGCGAGCACCGTCCGGTCGGCGGCGACGCGCGCGAGGACCCTCAGCGCGATCGCGAGGTCCTCGCCGGTGAGGGGCCGCCCGCCCTCTTCTCTCCGATCCGACATGGGGCCGGGTTCTAACCCGCGAGGGCCTCCCATCCAAAGCGCTGGGCTCGGGTCGCGGGGCGTGCGGTCGCCAGGCCGCGCGCCGCCACGACGGCCGCCTAGGTGTCCGGCCGTTCCGGATCGCTCTCGTTGGGCGGCCAGGCGTCCACGTCCGGCGGCGCCACCCCCGCGACGGCCCGGAACCGCTCCTCCTCCGGCGTCTCCAGGATGAGGCGCGTGCCGCGCTTGAAGGTCAGGTAGTGCCAGATCCACTGGAACATGACCGCCACCCGGTTCCGGAAGTCGATGAGGAACCAGATGTGGATGAAGAGCCAGGCGAACCAGGCGAGGACCCCGGTCAGGCGGAACCTCCAGAACCCGGCCACGGCGCGCCCGCGCCCGACCGTGGCCATGACGCCCTTGTCGAAGTAGGCGAACGGCCGGCGCGGCTTCCCCGCGAGCGTCGCGCGGAGGTTCCTCGCGGCGTGCTTGCCCTGCTGGATCGCGGCCGGCGCGACGCCGGGGATCGGCGTGCCGTCCTTCTTCCGCGCCGCCGCGAGGTCGCCGACGACGTAGATCTCCTCGTGCCCCGGGACCGTCAGGTCGGGGTTCACGACGACGCGCCCCGCGCCGTCGAGCGGCACCCCCAGCGTTCGCGCCAGCGGTGCACCGGCGACGCCGGCGGCCCAGAGCACGGTGCGGGCGGCCACGCGCTCCTCTCCGATCTGCACGCCGCGCGGGTCCACGCCGGTGACGCGCTTGCCCGTCCAGACGTGCACCCCGAGCCGCTCGAGCTCGCGCTGCGCCGCCGCCGAGAGCTCCGGCGGCAGCGCCGGGAGGATGCGCTCGGTGCCCTCGACCAGGATCACGCGCGCACGCTCGGTGGACACCGTCCGGAAGTCGCGCGGGATCGTGAAGCGGGCGATCTCCGCGAGCGCGCCCGCGAGCTCGACGCCGGTGGGGCCGCCGCCGACGACGACGAAGGTTAGGAGCGCCTCGCGGCGCTGGCGGTCCGGGTCCGCCTCCGCGCGCTCGAAGGCGGTGAGCACGCGGCGGCGGATCTCCTCCGCGTCCTCCAGCGTCTTCAGCCCCGGCGCGAACCGGGCCCACTCGTCGTGGCCGAAGTAGGAGTGCGTCGCGCCGGCCGCCACGACGAGGTAGTCGTAGTCGAGCGCGAGGCCGTTCACGAGCCGCAGCCGCCTCGCGTCCGGCTCGATCGCCGCCGCCTCCGCGAGCAGCACGCGCGCGTTCCGCTGCCGCGACAGGACGTGCCGGATCGGCTCGGCGATGTCGCCGGGGTTCAGGGCCGCGGTCGCCACCTGGTAGAGCAGCGGCTGGAAGAGGTGGTGGTTGCGCCGGTCCACGAGCGTCACCTGCACCGGCGCGCGCGCGAGCCCCCGCGCCGCGTAGATCCCGGCGAAACCGCCCCCGACGATGACGACCCGTGGCGCTCGAGACTCGACCTGCTGCCCTTCCACCGCCGCTCCTCGCCCGGCGCTGCGGCGTTTCGCCGCGCGCCCAGAGCTCGCGAGCCGGCCAATTCGCGGGCCGGCGTGAAGGGGACTGCTTTACTCCACTATCGCGCCTGGGCGCTACGGCTCTCTTGCCGCGGCGCCCGGGCGCGGCTTCGCGGACGCCCCCCGGGGACCGGCCCGGTGCAGCGAGAGGGCGATCTCGACGACGAGCTCGTCCTTGACGCCGACGGTCCCGCCGAACCCGCTGAACGGCTTGATCCCGAACGCCGTCTGCTTCACGTGCGCGTTCCCGCGGACGCTCCAGGCGTCCGCGCCCCGCTCCGCCTCGAAGTCGACGTCGGCGGGCGCGCTCCGGCCGCGGAGCGCGAGCGTGCCGTGCAGCGTGCCGCGGAGGTGCGCCCCGTCGGTCGAGCCGCGCTCGAGCTCGAGGCGCTGCGATCGGAACTCGATCCGCGGGTGATGCTCGGCGTCGAGGACGTCCGGCCCGCTCGCCTGCGCGTCCACCTTCCGGCGGTCGCCCTCGGACAGGCGCGGCTGCCGGTCGTGCAGCGAGCCGGCCGAGAGGATGACCTCGACCGAGGTGGACGCCGGGTCTCCGTCGGGGATGACCGCGCTCGCGCGCCACTCCGTGACCTCGAACGCGTGGTCGTGGGCGAAGCCGGAGAAGAGGCCCTTCTTCTGGACGTGCACGACGATGTAGCCGCTCGGCGGGAGCGCTTCCCACTCCCCCGCCGACGCCGCCGGAGCGACCGCCGCGAGACCGACCGCGAGCGCGAGCGAGAGGAACCTCACGGGCAGCTCCTCGTCACGGGAGGATCCCTTTCAAAGGGTGAGCGCGCGGGCGCACGATCCTTCGACGGGCCGGCGACGGGGCCGCTCCGGGCGAGACCTCGCGACCGGGACCGAACGTGGATACACAGCATGCCGGCAGGTGACGCGGCGAGGAGGACGACATGTTCCACGCGCTGGTGATGTCGGTGGTCTGCGCGACGGCGGGGAGCCTCTCCACGGCCCCCGCTCCCGCTCGGACGGTGCAGGCGGCGCTCCACCTCGAGCTCCTCGCGCCCGCCGGGGTGACCGCGAGCGCACCCGGCGACCTCGCGCTCCACCGTCCCGGGCTCGGCGAAGGCGAGCGAGCGCACCAGGATGCCGGCGAGCTCGCGCCGCCGGACGACGCCCGCGTGAGGAGCCTTCGCCGCTGGGAGCGCGCCCTCAAGTGGAGCACCGCCGGCGCGCTCCTCGCGACGAGCACCCTCGGGACGCTGGCCGCAATCAACCAGCCCACGGCGTTCGGGGACGGGCGCTGCCAGACCGGCCACCCCGTCCTCGGCACGTACGGCTGCGATCGCGGGCTGTCGACCCTCCACGGCACGAGCGGCGTCCTCTCCGCGACGCTCTACACCGCGAACGGCGTGCTCGCGCTCTCGGTCCCCGGCCCGGTGGGCCACGTCAGGCCGGCGGCCCGGCCGTGGCATCGCGCGCTCACCTACGTCCACCTCGGCGGGATCACCCTGCAGCCGATCCTCGGCCTCGTCTCGGCGTTTCCCCAGGTGATCGGGGTGCGCAACACCGCGCCCGGCGATCGGTTCCCGAAGAACACGCGCACCATCCACGTCGGGCTGGGCTACCTCACGGCCGCCGCCTACCTCGCGACGCTCGCGCTCGAGCAGTGACCGGCGGGCCACTCAGTAGCCTCCGCCGCCGCTGCCGCCCGGCGGCGCGGCGGGCTGCGCGGCCGCGTCGACGGTGATCGTGCCGTTCGGCGGCTTCATGGTCGCCGCGTGGACCGTGCAGTAGAAGGGGATCCTCGTCCCGTTGGGCGCGCTCGCGGGGATCGTGAAGGTCTTCTGACCGTCGAAGGTGCCGGTGTCGAACGACACCCCCGCGACCGCGCCGGGAGTGAAGGCGTTCGCGGTCGCCTCGCTCGTCACCGAGTGCGGGACCGCGTCCTTGTTGAGGACCGTCACCGTCCCGCCGGGCGGCACCGACAGGCTCGCCGGGGAGAAGGTCATGTTGGAGATGGTGATGTAGAAGCCGGGCGTGGAGGGCGTGCTCGACGAGCTCGATCCTCCGCAGCCGGCCAGGACGCCCATCGCCACGGCGACGAGCCCGGCCCTCGTTCCAGCCTGCATACGCCCCTCCCTCTCCTCGCGCTTCGGCCCGCGCCTCCGGACCGCGCTCTCAGTGTTCGACGCGCGACGGGCCGGTCCGGTTTCGCGGCCCGGTTGAGGCGAGCCGGTCGTACCCCCCGCGAAGCGAGCGAGCGTGGCACGGCGCGTAGGCGCCCAGGAGGACGTGCCCGGCTGGCGCGGCCTCCCGGGCGCGGGCGGGAGGGAGCTTCGTCCTCGCGGCGGCGACCGGGCATCCGGGCGCTCCCGCGCTGTGGCCGTGACGACGCGCCGTTATCAAACGTCGCTCATGACGGAGCGCGTCGGGAGATCGATCGAGCGGCGGAGCGGCGCGGTGCGCGTCGCGCTCCTCGCGCTCGCCGCGCTGACCGTGCAGTGCGCGGGCGCGGCCGTGCGGCCGCCGCCGAAGGACCTCGACGCCGAGCCCGTCGCGTTCCCCAGCGCCTCCGGCAGCGACATCCACGGCTGGTTCGTGCGCGGCCGGCCCCGGGCCGGAGCGGTGGTGCTCCTGCACGGCATGGGCGCGAACCGGCTGACGATGGTGGACCGGGCGCGGTTCCTCAGCGCCGCCGGCTACTCCGTGCTGCTCATCGACTTCCGCGCGCACGGCGAGAGCCCGGGCGAGGAGTCCACCTACGGCGCGCTCGAGAGCCGCGACGCGCGCGCCGCGGTCGAGTTCGTGCGGAGCGCCCTCCCCGGCGAGCGGGTGGGCGTCATCGGGATCTCGATGGGAGGCGCCGCGGCGCTGCTCGGGGAGACGCCGCTCCCGGTGGAGGCGCTCGTGCTCGAGTCGGTCTACCCCACCATCCGGGACGCCGTGCGCGACCGGCTGCGCGCCTGGCTCGGGCCCATCGGCCCGCCCCTCACCTCGCTCGTGCTGCACTCGATCTTCCCGCGCGACGGCGTGCGGGCCGCGGACCTTCGGCCGATCGACCGGATCGGCGAGCAGACGGCGCCGGTGCTCGTCGCCGCCGGCACCGCCGACCGGTACACGACCCCGAGCGAGTCGCGGGCGCTCTTCGAGCGCGCCCGGTCGCCGAAGGAGCTCTGGGAGGTCGACAGGGCGGCGCACGTCGACCTGCACGCGTTCGCGCCCGCCGAGTACGAGCGACGCGTCGGCGCCTTCCTCGCGCGGCATCTGCGCGAGGCGGGGATGGCCGCGTCACGCCTGGCTGGCGCGCACGGCGGCTGAGCGCCGCTTGAGCCCGAAGATCGGCCGGAGGAGGTCGCTCGAGGCGACGAGCGCGCAGAGGGCGAGCGTGGTCGCGAGCGAGGCCACGAAGATGAACGCGAACGCGGGCAGGATCCCGAGCCCCGCCCGCACGGCGAGGTACGCGAAGCCGACGACGATCGGCTGGTGCAGCACGTAGAACGGGAAGACCAGCTCTCCTGCGCGCAACGCCACCGTACGCCGGACGTCGAGGTGGCGGCGCGCGCCGCCGAGCAGCGCGAGCAGCCAGCAGGCGGCGCCGAACGCGTAGCCGCCCCACAGGAGCGCGCCGGCCGGGGAGCGCGGCGCGGGCAGGCGGTCCAGGAGGTGGCCGGGCCAGGCCCACACCGCGAGCGTCGCGGACGTCGCGAGCGCCAGGACGAGGGCCGCCTGCCAGCACCGGTCCAGCGCGCGCTTGAAGCCGTCCTCTCCCGCCAGCGCGAACCCGAACACGAACCCGGGGAGGAGCAGCGCCCGGTCGGACCAGTCCGCGGAGAGCGGCGGGGTGCCGGGGAAGACGACCTCGATCGCGATCCGGATCGCCACGTACGGCAGGACGAGCCAGATGAGCCCACCCGGCGCGTCGCACGGCGCCGCGACGCGCGCCATCGTGCGCCGGCCGGCGGGCGTGCGCAGCCACTGGAGGAGCGGCAGCGTGGCGAGCGAGAACGCGAGCAGGAAGACGACGAACCACAGGTGGTGCCAGCCGAAGTTCCCCCGCGGATAGAGGCCGTCGAAGAAGTGCGGGTAGAAGTCGAGGAACGACCCGCCGAACTGACCCTTCAGGCGGCGCTCGAGATACACCTGCGGCGGGACGAGCACGAGGAGCCCCGCGGCGAGGGGGAGCGCGAGGCGCAGGAGCCTGTCTTTGACGTACGCGCGGGTCGAGCGGCGCGCGAGCGCGTACCAGGTGCTCTCCCCGGCGAGCATCATGAAGAGGGGCATGATCCAGGGAGCGAAAACCAGGATCACCTCCCCCAGCCACTTCGTCCGCTCCGGGCTCGTGACGTGCCAGCTGTCCCAGGGGTTGAAGGGCTCCGCCGCGTGGATGAGGAACACGAGGAGCGCGCCCGCGACCTTGAGCCACTCCACGTCGGCGCGCCGGCGCGTCACGGTCCGTGCTGCGTCGGGGAGCAGGCGAGCGGGCATCGCTGCGATCGCCACGACGAACACGGTACGCTCAGGACGCTCGAGCGCTCAACGCGGGCGCCGGGGCGTGCGCCACCTCGCCCGGGCCGGGCGCTCGTCCGGGGAGCCCCCAGCGCGAGCGCCGTCCGTCCTCCGGGTTCGGGCGAGACTCGCGCCACGGCGTCCGGGGGCCATGGAGCGGACCCGAGGGAGCGGCCCGCTCGGGCCCCCGAGCCACGCCGAGGGGATCCCACGATGAACGCGGCGCATCTGAGGAGTGGCTCGGTCGCGCTCGTGGCCGCCGCGTTGCTCGCCTGCGTCCACGACGTGTACCGGGCCGAGCCGCTCGGCCCGCGCCCGGCCTCGCGCTCCGAGACGGAGCGCGTCCTCGTCTTCGGAGACTTCGGCTTCCAGTCGATCCCTCAGCGGCTCGTGGCGGGCGCGATGCGCCGCGCCACCCGCGCGCGCCCGTTCGACCTCGCGCTGGAGCTCGGCGACAACATCTACCACTGCGGCCCGGAGCCCACCCGACCGGGAGCGGAGACCTGCCGCTTCGCCGAGGACGGCCTGACCGTCGCGCCCGGCGCCTCGCCGCCGGACGACCCGCTCTTCCGCGTGAACGAGGCGCCGCTCGCGGGGCTGCGCGGGCGCCACGGCGGTCCTCTGCCGATCTACCTCGCGCTCGGGAACCACGACGTCGGCCTCGGGGGCGGGAGCTGCGCGCGGCCGGCGCTGGGCGAGGTCGAGGCCATGCGGCGGCGCGCGTGCCTCGCGGTCGCGCGCCGCTCGCCCGAGTGGCTCCAGCCGGCGCGCCACTACGTGCTCGACCGGGGCGACGTCCGCTTCGTCGTGCTCGACACGAACGTCGTCGTCCGGGACTACGGCGGCTTCACGCTCGAGGAGGAGCTCGCCTTCGTCCGCGAGGCGACCGCGCCGTGCGGCGCCGGGCGGCTCTGCTTCCTCGTCGGCCACCACCCGCCGGCGGCGGTGCACTGGTACGGCACGCGCCGCCCGCTCCCCTACGGCGCGCGCATGGCGCGGCTCCTCGCCGCCGCCGGGGGCCGCGCCCGCGCGTTCTTCGCCGGCCACGTCCACGCCCTGGAGCACCTGACGCTCGACGGTCTCGAGGTGTTCGTCTCCGGCAGCACCGCGATGGGCAGCTTCGCGCACTTCACGACCCGCACGCCCGCCCGCGCCCAGGTCCGCTTCGCGACGACCGCCTGGGGCTACGCGGTGCTCGAGACGGACGGCCACGGCTACCGCGTCGACTTCTTCGACACGAGCGGGGTGGCGCTGCACTGCTGCCAGGCCGGCGCGGCGGGGGCCTGCCGGCCGGTCGCGTGCAAGTGACCCGCGCCAGGGAGTCCGAGCGCAGGGAGCCCGCCCGGGCGGGCGGCGCGATCAGAGGTCCACCGCCGCCATGCGCGCGAACGTCCGCGAGAGCGCCTCCACGCGATCCAGGTAGCCGCCGAGGTCGGTGTCTCCGCAGCGCTCGCCGGGCAGCGCCCGGAACCCGCGCGCCGCGAAGGCGGGGGCCCGCCCCCGGCCGCACAGATGGACGAGGGCGGCGAGGCGCGCGCCCTGCGCCACCGTCGCGCTGCGTCCTCCGAGCGCCTCCGCGATCGCCTCGTGCAGGAGCGCCGCCGTCATCTCGATGGCGTGGCTCGGGACGGTGCGGAAGTAGAGCGCGTTGAGCCAGCAGGCGCGCGGGTCGTACCAGGCGCCCTCGTGCGCCACCGCGTGGTCGTGAATGCAGAGGCGGCTCGCCTCCACGAACGTGCCGTCGGTGATCTGGAGGATCCCGACGGCGCTCGAGGCGGGCGCGTAGAGCTCGAGGGGGTTCCAGCTCCACCGCCAGCGCCAGTAGGTGCGCGCGAGCGGGTCTCCCGCGCTCTCGACCTGGACGAGCGCGGCGAGGAGCTCCGGACGGACGAGATCGGTCGAGTGCTCCTCGAAGAGCGCGCCGTACTCGGCCCAGGTCGCCTCGGGGGGCTTCGGGGAAGTCGGCGCGACGAGCCCGAGCAGCTCGGTCGGCTTGCGGATGACCTGGTAGGCGAAGTTGACCGCCGCGAGCGACGCGACGGCGAGGAGCACGACCACCGCGAGCGGCGGCGCCTCGCGCCGCCGGCTCCGGGCAGGCCTCCGCCTCGCGCGCCGTCTCGCCACGGCGCGAATGGTACCGCCACCCGACCCGGGCGCTACGATCTGGTGATCGCGGCGCGGGATCCAGCGACGGATCAGCGTCGATTGACGATGTTGAGGACGAGAGCCATCCGGCCCCCGGAGACCTTCAGCCTGGCGAAGCGACGGCGCGCGCGGATTCTCTGGCCCACGACGATGGCGGCAGCGGCGAGGACGAGCGCGGGCAACAGCGCGGACTGCATGGTCGGACCACTCCTGCAACGACGATCGCCGGTGTGAGCGCCGCGGGGCGCCTCTCGCGCTCCGCGACGCCCGGAGCCGGGCGACGCTCGGGTCGTTGTGATCGGGATCGTCCGCGGACGCGGCGCAGCACCCGCTGCGCTTCGTCCGAGGAACGTCGCGAGGCTAGTCCCGCGCGCCGCGTCGAGTCAAGCTACCGGCTGCTCGTCTGCCGGGGCGCGCGCGCATCCGTCCTTCACGGCAACGGGACGCCGCGAAGCTCCAAGATCCGGCGCGCGACGCGCTCGCGCGCGGCCATGAGCCGGGCGACGCCGGGGTCGGTCGAGGAGGCCGTCGGGAAGAGGTCGCTCGCGACGGCGGCCGCGAGGCCCGGGTCCCCGAGCCGCGAGAGCAGGCTCAGGTACTCGTAGTCCTCCATCCCCTCCCGGATCATCTTGAGGCGGATCGACGCGACGGGGACGTGGGTCGCGCCGCCGATCTTGGCCGGCGTGCCCGGGTAGAAGAGCGTCCCGTCGCCGTTGCCGTCGAACTCCCACTGGCTCGTCCAGGGATCGCCGGAGAGGTACGCGTAGGTCGTGTCCCAGTACAGCTCGCCCGTCGCCCGGTACACGAAGTCGAGCCACTGCATGGCCCGGTTCCGCACCGCCGACGCGTCGATCATGTAGCTCGGCCAGCCGGTGTCGTACGCGGAGCTGCTCCCGCAGCCGTGGCTCATGCAGCTCTGGTAGAGCCAGACCTCGTTCAGCGGATCGGCGGCGAGGAACGGGTCGTACTTGCTGCGCTGGTTCCCCGCGTAGGTGCCGGACTTGTCGTCCATGAAGTTCACCACCGGCACGAGGAGATCCAGCACCGGGGAGATCCCGTTCGCGTCCGCCTGCTGGATGGTGGTGGTGACGAGCGTCCGGAACTCCCGGTCGGCCGTCTTCGCCGCCCGGGCGCGGGTGAGCACGTCTGCGAAGGTGCAGCCCTGGTACGGCGGCTCGTCGCACGTGTACTGGAAGAGCCGCTCGAACCAGCCCGGCCGTGACCGGTAGCGCGTCGCCCAGCGCGCGAGGTTCGCCACGTCCTCGAGGTTGCCGAGGTACTCGACGGCGGTCAGCCGCGCGCCGGCGAGCCGCGTCGGGGCGGTCCCGTCCATCAGCGGACGGTAGTAGCGGTCGAAGTGGTCGAGGTCGTTCCACTGTCCGTCATCGTGACGCGAGAGGGAGAGGCGGTGGTCGAGCGCGAGCTGGCCGTAGCGAGCGCGCAGCGTCGCGAACGCGGCCACGTCCGACGCGCTGATGCCGTGGCCGGCGGGGAGCGTCCCCCACATGAGGCCGAAGGCCGTGCGGAGCGTCGAGGTCGAGGGCAGCTCGAAGTCCCACACCGTGAGCTCGACCGGCACGACCGTGGAGCGCCCCGAGGCGTCCACGCGGAGCTCCCCGCGGTAGAGCCCGGGGGCGGCGCCGCGCGGCACGAACACCTCCACCCAGATCGCCCGGCTCTCGCCGCCCCGGACGTCGAACGGGAACGCGTTCCGCCGCTCCCCGACGATCTCGTCCACGTCCGGGACGAGGGCGTCGGGGAAGCGCCCGGTGGCGCCGTCGGGCGCGGACGGTCGCGTCAGGTTGATGAGGGCCTCGCGGTAGAGACGGACGCCGGCGATGACGGCGCCGCCGGGGCCCGAGAGCGTGGACGCGCTCGCGCGCACGCCCCGGGCATTGCCGGTGACGACCACCTGGAAGGCCTCGAACTCGTTCCGGGCGGCGGAGATCCGTGCGACCGAGGTCGCGCGCGCGGGATCGCCCGGACGGATCTTCTCGGTCGCCGAAGCGACCCAGATCTTCGCGGCGGGCGCGGCGCGGGGTTGCGCGGGAAGCAGGGCGAGGATGAGGAGCGCGCACGAGGCCAGCGCGCGGGATCGACTGCCGTGACTCGTCATGGGGGCTCTCCTGCAGGCGAGTCGCCGTCTACCCGACCCATCTACCCTCGCTCGCCCGTCCCATGGCCTTCGCATGGACGGAGCGCGCGAAGCCTCCCCCGTTCGCCTCCCTGCCGACCCGGTTCGCTCTCCTCGAGCGCGGCTCGGAGCGGATGCGAGCTGTTTCAGCTCACGCCGGATGCCTCGTGGATCCCGGGCGCTCGCCGGCCGTGGCTGCGAGCGATGGCTCGCCCGGCCGTCCGTACCACGGGCGAGCGAGGAAGCGGCCAGGCGGCCGCGGCGAGTTGGGGCGGGATGGCGACCGGTCGCGTCGGCCGCTGGCTCAGCTCACGCTCTCGGCGCTGTAGCGCGCGATGAGCCCGGTCCGGACCGCGTGGCGGTGGACGCGCACGAAGACCCAGCTCGCGAGCAGGATGTAGAGGACCGCGAGGCCGCCGCCCCAGGCGAGCGCCGCGCCCGAGAAGGCGCGGCCGGCGACGATCGCGCGCATCGCCTCGAAGACGTGCGACGGCGGCAGCGCGCGCCCGACCGCGCGCATCCAGGGCGGGAGCGTGGCGAGCGGGTAGAACACCCCCGCGAACGGCGACAGCACCGCCGGGATGGGCCAGACGAACCACTCCGCGGCCGGCCCGAGCCGGAGGACGAGGGCCGAGCCGGTGATGCCGAGCGCGATGCCGAACAGGAACAGCACGAGCAGGAACGGGACGAGCAGGAGACCGTAGCCGAGGAGCGACAGCCCGAACACGCCCGTCGCGATGGAGAGCATCACGGCGAGGCCGAGCGTGCTCGTCGCCACGCTCGCGAGCACGAGCCCGGAGACGTACTCCGCGATCGAGATCGGGGTCGCGAAGACGTTGAGGAAGTTGCGCGACCAGACGTCCTCGAAGAACGCCATCGTCACGCCCTGCATGACGCGGGCGAGGAAGTCCCACAGGAGGACCGCCCCGAGCAGCGTGGGGACGAAGCTCCCGCCCGGCGCGGCGACGCTGTCGAGCCAGCGCGTGATGAAGCCCCACAGCACGACGTCCACCGCCACCCACGCGAAGAGCGGCACGATCCGCGAGAAGCTCCCGCGGACCAGGTACCACTGCCGGAGGACGACGGCGAAGACGCGCCCGGCCCGCAAGGTCATCATCAAGCCCCCTCGAGCGCGAGCGGCTCGCGCGCCACGGTGATGAACAGCTCCTCGAGCGTGGCCTTGCCGTGCTCCCCGGGCAGCGTCCGGGGGTCGCCCTCGAGCAGGATCCGCCCGCGCGAGAGGAAGAGGACGCGGTCGCAGACCTCCTCGACCTCGTACATGTTGTGCGACGTCCACAGCACGCCGCCGGTGCCCGCCGCCGCGCACGCCCGGATCTTGGCCCGCACGTCGCGTGCCGTGGCCGGGTCGAGCGACGCGGTCGGCTCGTCGAGCAGGAGGAGCTGCGGCTCGTTGAGGAGGGCCTTCGCGAGCGCGACGCGCGTCTGCTCTCCCGACGACAGCACGCCGCAGCGCGTGTCCCGGAAGCGCCGCAGGTCGAGCTGCGCGAGGAGCGCCTCGATCCGGTCGGAGAGCCGCCTCACGCCGTAGAGCAGCCCGAACACGCGGAGGTTCTGGGAGACCGTGAGGTTGCCGGGGAGCGGGGCGTACACCGCGGCGAAGTTGGTGCGCGCGAGGGCGCGCGATCGCTCGGCGGCGAGATCCACGCCCTCGATCCGGATGGTCCCCGCGCTCGGCTGGAGGACGCCGAGCAGCATGTTGATGGTGGTGGTCTTCCCCGCGCCGTTCGGACCGAGCAGGCCCACGATCTCGTTGCGGCCGACCTCGAACGACACCCCGTCCACCGCGACCGTCGCGCCGAAGCGCTTCTCGAGCCCGCTCACGGAGAGCACGTGCGCGGCCGGGCCGGCGGTCGCGGTGCGGGGTGCCGCGATCACCTCCCGAAGACCGCCTTCAGGTACTTCAGCAGCTCGTCCCAGGACCTGCGGTCGGCCTTCGCGTCGTAGGCGAGCCCGGCCATGCCCGCCTTGTCGGCGTCGGGGTTCGTGAACCCGTGCTTCGCGCCCGGATACGTGATGACGCGCGCCTTCACCCCGGCCGCCTTCATCTCCTTCTCGAGCGCCGCCACCTGCTCCTTCGGCACCATGGGATCGGCGCCGCCCGTCTGGACGAGGATGCTGCGCGGTCCGAACGACCCCTCCTTCGCGGGCTCGCTCGACCTCGCGAGGCTGCCGTGGAAGGTCGCGAGCGCCTTCAGGGGCTCGCCTTCCCGCGCCATGTCGAGCGCCACCCCGCCGCCGAAGCAGTAGCCGATGACCCCGATCTTCTCACGGTCCACCTGCGGCTGCGCCACGAGCTGCTCGAGCGCCGCCTCGAAGCGGGCCTTCTTCACGGCGGGGTCCTTCGTCGCCTCCGCCACGAACGCCTTCGCGTCCTCGGGGTGCGTCGTGGACTTGCCCTCTCCGAACATGTCGAGGGCGAACCCGACGTAGCCTGCCTTCGCGAGCTTCGTCGCCGCGTTCCGCGCGTGGGCGTTGTTCCCCCACCACTCGTGCACGACGAGGATGCCGGGCCGCTTCCCCTTGGCCGCGTCGTCGTACGCGAGGAACCCCTTCAGCACCGTGTCGCCCTGCCGGTACTCGATCTCCTGCGTCTTCACCTCGGCGCGCGCCGCGCCGGCGATCGCGAGCGCCGCGGCCACGATCGTCACCGTCGTTCGGGTCATGCCCACCTCCCGTGTGGTGCCCGGATCTGCGCGCCGCGGGCGGCCCGCGCACGGACGGATGGCGGAGGTACCCGACAGGCGCTCCCGACCGCGGGCCCCGGCCCGCTCCAGCGACTCACAGGAACACGTCGCGCCGCACCCCGGCGGACGCGGGGTTCATCCGCGCGTGCACGTCGAGCAGCGTCTCGACCGCTCTCCTCCCTGCGTCGCCGACGTCCACCGAGAAGTCGTTCACGTACAGGTCGATGTGCTGGCGCATCACCGCCTCGTCCATCTCCTGCGCGTGCCGCCTCACGTACTCGGTCACGAGCGGCCGCCGCGCCAGCGCGCGCAGGGTGCTCTCGCGGACGAGGCGCTCGAGCGCGCGGAGCACGTCGCGGTCGAGGGTCCTGCGCGCGACGATGCCGCCGAGCGGGATGGGCGCGCCCGTCTGGCGCTCCCAGTGCTCGCCGAGGTCGAGCAGCTTCACGAGCCCCTTCGCCGCGTAGGTGAAGCGACCCTCGTGGATGATGACGCCCGCGTCCACCGCGCCGCCGAGGACGGCGTCCTCGATGTCGGAGAACACCCGGAACTGCTTGTGCGCCGCCCCCGGGTAGGCGAGCGAGAAGAGGAGGTGGGCGGTGGTGTCTCGGCCTGGCACCGCCACCCGCATCGTCTCCGGCCGGAACGCGTCGACGCCGGGCCGCGCGACGAGCAGCGGCCCCACGCCGCGGCCGAGCGCGCCGCCCGACCGGAGGAGCGCGTAGTCGCCCGCGATGGCCGGCACGACGCCGTAGCTCACCTTGCTCACGTCGAGCCGGCCCGCCCTCGCCCACTCGTTCAGCGTCTGCACGTCCTCGTGGACGACGTCGAGGCGGAGCTCGCCCGTGTCGATCGCGCCGTTCACCAGCGCGTCGAAGATGAAGGTGTCGTTGGGACAGGGCGAGATGCCGAGCGTGAGTCTCATCGCGTGCCGGTCGATCGAGTGGAGCCGCACGGGCGCGGCCGGGCGCATCATATACGCGGCGGCGGCGGGGCGCGTCCGGAGCCGCTCGCGGCGCGCGCCCGGCCGGGCGAGCGCCCCGTCAGCGCAGCCCGACGGTGTAGGCGATCCCGAGCGACGGCGCGAGCTTCGTCCAGGAGAGCTCCGGGACGTTGGAGAGCTCCTTGCGCCCGGCGACGCCGAGCCGGAGCGACCAGCGATCGGCGAGATCGAGCTCGAGCGTCGCCCCGGCCGCGAGCGCCGTGTCGGCGCGGACGGCGCGCAGCCCCGGGTCGAGCGCGTCGTACGTGCGCCAAGCGAGGCTCGCGTCGAGGCCGGCGCGCGCCCGCGGCCCGAGCTCGAGGCGCAGCCCCACGCGCGGCCCCTGCTCGAAGGACGCCAGCGCGGGCTCGCGGGCACCGTCCCGGACGCCTCGCCAGGCGAGGGTCGCGCTGCCGCGCCCGCCGAGGAGCAGGGTGAGGTCGACCTCGCCGAGCTGGCGCAGGCCACCGTACGGCGCGGCGATCTCGGTGTGGAACGACTCCCACCGGGCGAGATAGGTCGCGCCCAGGGAGGTCTCGGTGGAGAGCGGGACCCGCGCCGCGCCGAGCGCGCGCGGCGCCGTGAGGTACGGTGCGCCGCCGAGGTCCTGGCGATCGTAGCCGCCCTCGGCGAGGAGGTAGCGGGCGCCCCTCCCCGCCTGCCACCCCGCGGCCACGCCGCCGCCGCGCAGGTCGAGCACGTCGTAGCGCGCCTGCTCGCGGAGCTGGGCGGTCGCGCGCAGGAACGGGCCGCTCTCGCCGAGCGGCGAGAAGCGTCCCACCGCGGTGATCCCGGTGTCGGCGTCGCCCGTCCCGCTGCGGACGCGGCTCGCGTCGGGCGTGAGATCGACGTTCGAGTCCCAGCCCGACTCGGCGAAGATCGACAGGCCGAGGCGGCCGCCGCGGCGGGCGAGTCGCGCGAGCCCGAGCGCGGTCTGGCCGAGCTCCGGGTCGGTGCTCGCGCGCTCGAGCAGCCGGGCCGCGTCGTCGGAGCGGCCGGCGCGCAGCGCCACGAGGCCGCGGTAGAACTCGGCCGCCTCGCGGTGCTCGGCGGAGCGCTCGGCGACGGCGAGGGACGCGTCGGCGCGCGAGTCCTCCCCGAGCTCGTACAGGCAGATGCCCTCGAGCAGCGCCGCCGCCCCGCCCCCGTCCCCGCGCGCCTCCGCAAACGCCGCGGCGGCCGCGCGCCGATCCCCGGCGCGCATGAGCCGGAGCCCGCGCTCGAAGGGCTCCTCCGGCCCGGCGTGCGCCACGCCGTAGCGGTCCGCGCGCCGCTCGCCGAGCACCCGCGCCTCCTCGCAGTAGGCGCGCGCAGAGGCCGCCCGGCCGCGACGGCCCTGCTCCTCGCAGCGCGCGAGGTACCAGGAGATCGCGTCGCGCGGCGGCTCGCCCGCGAGCAGGGCCGCGAGCTGGCCGCGCAGGCGCGTCGCGAGCTCGCGGAGGTGCGGCTCCCCGCGGGCCTCCACGCCGGCGAGCAGCCGGTCCGCGCGCGCGTAGAGGCGGGCGCCGTGGCACGCGAGCGCGTGGTAGTAGTCGAGCAGCGCGTCGCCGCCCGGGGCCGCTCCCCACGACTCGAACTGGTCCAGCGCCTCGCCGGCGCGGCCGAGCTTCACGAGCGCCGCGCCCGCGTAGCCGCGCGCGCGCTCCGAGCCGAGCTCCTCCGCGCGGCGGAACTCGGCGAGCGCCTCCTCGTAGCGGGACTCGCGAAAGAGCCGGGGGGGGCGGCGGGCCGGCGCGGCGGCGGCCCCCCCCCCCCGCCCCGGCCGCCCCCC
>NZ_JALCYX010000004.1:0-118657 GCF_022690695.1 Anaeromyxobacter sp. SG17 | reverse complement strand
ACCGCGGCGCGCGCCCCCTCGTCGCGGGACTCGCTAAAGAGCCGGGCGCCGGCGCGCACGTGCTCGTCGGCGCCCGAGCCTCCGCTCGCGAGCGACAGCCCGAGCAGGGCGACCGCGACGGCGGGGGCGAGCATCGTCGCTAGCGGCGGCCGGTGTTGGTGGGCGGGACGTACGGGGTCGGCTGGCTCCGCGTCGTGCGCGCGGTCTCCGCCCGGGTCTGGCCCGCGGCGGCGTGCGCGTCGGAGCTCGCGGCGCCCGCGGCGCTCGCAGCGGCGGCGTGCGCGGCGGCGTTCGCAGCGTGCGCCCGCGCGTCGCGGGCCGAGTCCTGCGCCTGGGCGTGGGCGGCGCGCTGCGCGTCGCCCTGCTTGCCGAACGCGATGTTCTCGTGGACGTAGGTGGCGCGCTCCGAGGCCTGGCTCGGCAGCGTGGGCGGCGTCGCGGGCGCGTCGGCCTTGTCGGCGAGGGCGCCGTCCGCAGCGTCCTTCGTCTCCACGTCGTCGGCGAGCCCGGCCCGGGCGAAGAGGATCCCTGCGAGTGCGGCGGTGATGACCCACATGCGCTTCATGCTTGTCTCTCCTTTTTGGCCGCACCGAGCGGCCGGCTGCCCGAAGAGCAACCGGTATGCCGCGCGGATCCTCGCGAGATCACGTGCCCTCCCTCGATGCGCCCGTACGCCGCGGTACAGGTGTTCGTACCGGTGCGTACGGCCCGGGCTCCCACGCGGGGCGCTCGAGCCGAGGGGTGAGCACCTTTGGAATCGTGAGCCGTACCGCCGTGGCCTTGCTGCTCCTCGCCCTCGCCTTTCCGGCGACGGCGGTCGAGGTGCGCTCGCCGCCCGGCGCGCTGCACGGCTTCCCCTCCATGTCCGACGCGCGGGGCGCGGTGGTCGCCGACGGCGAGCTCTCCCAGGAGCGCCGCGGAGACCGGCTCGTCGTTCACGCCCGATGGGTGTTCCGCGACGGGCGGCAGGCGGAGGAGACCGACACGTTCCGGGTCGGGGCCGAGCTCGAGCAGGAGCGGTTCGCCTGGGTCGAGACGCTGCGCGGCGAGGAGCAGCGCCGGTTCGAGGTGGACTTCGCCACCGGCGAGGCGCGTTCGGTCGTCCGGCGCGGAGATCGGATGGAGCGAGAGCGCGCGAAGCTCGACCTCCCGGCCGGCCGCTCGTTCGCAGGCTACGGCACGGCCCTCGCGGCGAGTCAGCTCCCCCTCGAGCCGGGTGGAGCGTCGGAGCTCACCTTCGTTGCGTTCACGCCGAAGCCGCGCGTGGTGACCCTCGTGGTACGCGACGACGGCCCGGACGACATCCCTGCGGCGGAGCGGCGGATCGCGTGCGACCGCTTCACGCTCCACCCGAAGCTCCCCCTCCCCCTCCGCCCGTTCGTGCACGCGCCGGACGCGCACCTCTGGTTCACGCGGCGTGCGCCGCGGGCGCTCGTCCGCGCCGAGCAGGAGCTCGTGGCGAAGGACGATCCGCGGGTCGTCATCGACGTGATCCCGCGCGGAAGCGTTCAGGCGCGCTCCCCTGGCCGCCGCTCGCCAGCCGGCCGCTGATCCCCCAGGGGTCCTCGCCGGCACCCCGATCGCGCCTGCCCGAACAGACCCCGTGCCCTAGGATCCGGACGGGCGCCCGCCTCGGCGTGGTTCGGGCGGGATCTCGACCGGCCCGGGGGTGAAGGATGGGCATCGACCTCGTCGGCAAGGCGAAGCGCGTCCGCGTCTACACGAGCGAGGACGACCGCGTCGGGCGGAGCCCGGCGGCGCACGCGGTCCTCGAGTACCTGCGCCGGGAGAACGCGCAGGGCGCGACGCTCCTCCGCGCGGCGAGCGGCTTCGGCGCCGCGGGGGAGCTCCACACCGCCGGGCTCGTCGACATCGCGCCTCACCTGCCGGTGATCGTGGAGTGGATCGACCGGCCAGAGGTGGTCGAGCGGCTCCTGCCCCGGGTGAAGGAGCTCGTGCCGCACGGCCTCATCACCGTGGACGACACCGAGATCGTGCTGCACGCGCCGCACCCGGTGCGGGACCTCCCCGCGACGATGACCGCCGCCGACGTGATGTCGCGCGACGTGGTCTCGGCGGCGAGCGACACGCCCCTGCGCGAGGTCGTGGAGGCGCTGCTCGGCAAGCCGTACCGCGCCGTCCCGGTCGTCGACGACGGCGTGCCCGTCGGGATCGTCACGGGCTCGGATCTCGTCCGCAAGGGCGGCCTCGGCGTGCGGCTCGATCTCGCCGCGACCCTCGAGCGCCCGGAGCTGCAGGAGCTCCTGCAGCGGCTCTCCCGCTCGAGCCTCGTCGCCGCCGACGTCATGACGCGGCCCCCGGTGACGGTCGAGGCCGGGACGCCGCTGCCGGACGTGGCCGCGCGGATGGCGCGACTGCGCCTGAAGCGGATGCCGGTCGTGAGCGACCACGGCAAGCTCGTCGGCGTCGTGGCCCGCGTCGATCTGCTCCGGGCCGCGGCCCGCAGCCTCGACACCGCCGCGCCGGGCTCGGGGGCGGCGGCGCGGGCCCTCGGCCTCGCCCGGGACACGCCGCTCGCGCGCGTGATGCGGCGCGACTTCCCCCTCGTGCGGCCGGAGACGCCGCTCGCGGAGGTGTTTCAGGCCGTCGTCGCGACGCGGCTGAACCGAGCCCTGGTGGTGGACGCCGAGCACCGGGTGGTGGGGCTCGTCACGGACGCGGAGCTGCTCGAGCGGATCACCCCCGCGCTCAGGCCGGGCGCGCTGCGCTCGCTCATGAGCCGGCTCCCGTTCGCGCACCCGGGGCCGGAGGAGATCACGCTGGAGCGTCACGCCCACGCGCGCACGGCGGCGGATCTGATGACGAGCGAGGTCGCCCTCGCCCGCGAGGACACGCCCGTCGCCGAGGCGATCGGCCTCATGCTGGCGGGTAACCACAAGGTCCTCGCCGTGACCGACGCGGGCGGGCACCTCGTCGGCATGGTGGACCGCTCGGACCTGCTGCACGGCCTCATCCCAGGCTAGCAGGCGCGAAGGGCGCGGGCGCGCGGAGCTTGCGCGCGGGTGGCCGTGTGAGATATCCGCCCGTCCGGGGGCGCGAGGGACGGCCTCGCCCCGCGCCGAGAGAGGGACGCATGGGACGCATCTTCGAGACTCGCAAGGCCACGATGTTCGCCCGCTGGAACCGGATGGCGAAGGTCTTCACCCGGATCAGCAAGGACATCGCCATCGCCGTGAAGGGGAGCGGGCCCAACCCGGACAACAACCCCGCGCTCCGGCGCGCGCTGCAGAACGCCCGCGGCGCCAACATGCCGAAGGACAAGGTCGAGGCCGCCATCAAGCGGGCGAGCGGCCAGGACCAGCAGGCGTACGAGGTGGTCGTCTACGAGGGCTACGCGCCGCACGGCGTCGCCGTGATGGTGGAGACCGCCACCGACAACGTGGTCCGGACCGTGGCGAACGTCCGGATGCACTTCAAGAACAACGGCGGCAACCTCGGCACGACCGGCAGCGTGGCGTTCCAGTTCCGCAGGATGGGCGTCTTCCGCCTCGCGCCCGAGGGGATCGACCTCGACGCGATCGAGCTCGACCTCATCGATCACGGCCTCGAGGAGATGGGCGAGGGGACCGGCGAGAAGGGCGAGAAGCAGATCGTCATCCGCAGCGCGTTCGAGAGCTTCGGCCAGCTCCAGGCGGCCATCGAGGAGCGGAAGCTCCCCCTCCTCTCCGCCGAGTCGGAGTACGTGGCCCAGACGCCGGTCGAGCTCCCGGAGGACCAGGCGAAGGAGGTCCTCGAGCTGGTGGACGCGCTCGAGCAGGACGAGGACGTCCAGCGCGTCTTTCACAACCTCGCCTGAGGCACCGCGGCGCGATCGCCGGTGCCACCGGACGATTCCGGGCGCCGCGCTAGCGCGACGCGCGCTCCGGGATGATCCAGAGGAACACCCGCGCGCCGCCGGCGACGGCGGTGCGCTGGGGCTCCCAGTCGCCCATGTCGTGGGCGTGGGAGACGACCCGCGTGCCCGGCCGGAGCTCCCGGAGCAGCTTCGGCCGGAGCCGCAGGTTCACCTCGGGCCACAGGTACAGCATCACGACCGTCGCCGGCCCGAGGTCGGTCTCGAAGAGATCGCCCTCGCGGAGCTCCACCTTCTCCTCGACGCCCGCGGCGCGCGCGTTCTCCCGCGCCTCGCGGATCCGCTGGGGATCGAGGTCCACGCCGACCGCGCGGGCGCCGCGCTTCGCCGCGGCGATCACGATCCGCCCATCGCCGCAGCCGAGGTCGTAGACCACGTCCCCGGCCCGGACGTCCGCGAGCGCGAGCATCCGGTCGACCACCTCGGGGGCGCTCGGCTCGTAGGGGACGTCCAGCTTCGGCGCAGGCGCGGCGCTGCCCCGTCCCGGCGCGGCGAGGGCAGCCCCGCCCGAGCCCGGCGCGGCGACGACGAGGAGCGCGAGCGCCAGGAGCGCGCGCGCGGCGCTCCTCCTCCGCGGAGCGTCCCGATCCCCGGCCGAAGACCGCACGGCCCCTTCGCCCGCCATGACCACCTCCGCGCCTCGCCCTGTCGGCGCGAAGATGCGTTGCGGCCTCGCGCGGCGCATCCCGCAGGAGAGGCGTCGCCCCGGACGCGAACTACCGCGCCGGCGGCGCCGCGCGCGCAGCGGGGCCCGGCGGCTCGACCACGCCGCGGCGCGCGCGGATCTCCCGGACGATCTCGCCGTCCACGGACCTTTCGAGGAGCCGGCGCATGGCGGGGAAGATGACCTTCTCCTCCCGCTCGAGGTGCGCGACGAAGTGCCGCTCGAGCTCCGCCGTGGCGGCGCCGACGACGGGCGCGAGCGCCGCCAGGCGGCCCGGCTCGCGCGCGAGCTCCTCGCACGCGCCCACGAGGATCGCGAGCGGCGCCTCGTGCTCGGCGTGCTCCCGCGTCATCGTGTCGAGCTCCGCATCCACGGCCGGGTCGCGCCCGCGCAGCCGCGGCAGGATCGAGCGCTCCTCGTCCTGCGCGTGGAGCGGCAGCGCCTGCGTGAAGTAGCGGCGCACGCGGGCCGCCGCCTCGGGGACCGCGGCTGCTTCGGCCGGGCCCGCCTCGGCGATCCGGCGCGCGAGGCCGAGGAAGGAGCGGATGCGCTCGTGGCATTCGAGCAGGAGGTCGACCGAGTCTCCGGGCGCCGCGGTGCCTCCGATGCGGGTCAGCATGTGCTCGCCTCCTCGTCCGTCCGGGACGCTTCGCACGGCGGCGTGCCGCGCTCGCGCGATTCAATGCGAAGCCCCTGCCATCCGCAGGATCCCGCCGGATCCGTGGGATCTTGCGCGGGCCACGCGAGCGAGGCACCCGGATTTCGGTGAGGCAGCACGCGCCGTCGGTGGTGCACTGTCCCCGCGGTGCTCGCCGCCCGCGCCGCTACGGGGCGGGGCGGATGTTCTGGTTCAGGCGGAAGAGGTTGTCTGGGTCGTACTTCGCCTTGATCCTGGCGAGCCGCTCGTAGTTCGGGCCGTAGGCGCCTTGCACGCGCTGGGCCTCGTCGTCCGGCATGAAGTTCACGTAGACGCCGCCGGTCGCGTGCGGGGTGAGCGCGTCGAAGAGCGAGCGTGTCCAGCGCACGCACTCCGCGTCCTGGCCACGGTCGGTCCAGCGGGTGTGGACGTTCACGAACAGGCGCACGTCACGGCGCGAGTAGGCGGTGGCCTCCGCCGGCACCCGGCTGATCGCGCCCCCGAGCGTGCCGATGAACACCTCGCACTCTGGAGACGGCAGCCGCCGGACGTGGTCCAGCAGGATGTCGATCGCCGCGTCGTCGAGCTCGCGCAGGTCGTGGGACTTCCAGTAGTTGCGGGCGCCGGGGGCGAGGAGCGGGTCGAAGGCCGTCTGCCACGCCACGAAGGGCGCGGGGCCGATCACGTCGGCGATGGGCTGCCCCAGGGCGCGGAGCGGAGCGAGCGCCTTCACTCCCTCCTCCGGCACCTCGCCCACGTAGCATGCGGCGAACACCAGGACCTCCTTGCCGTGGACCTCCGGAGGGAGGAACGGGAGCGGCGGCGCCTTGCGCATCACCACCCAGGCGGTCACGTCGTCTGGGGCGCCGGCGACGAAGCCTCGATAGCCCTTCAGGAGCTCCTTCGCGCGGGAGAACGGGTGGACGACCAGCCCGGCGAGCACCATCGGCCCGAGCGGATGGAGGCGGAACTCGAACGACGTCACCACGCCGAAGTTCCCGCCGCCGCCGCGGATCGCCCAGAAGAGGTCGGCGTTCTCGTCCTCTCTCGCCTGGAGGAGCCTGCCGTCGGCGGTGACCACGTCGGCCGAGAGCAGGTTGTCGATCGCGAGCCCCAGCTTCCGGCTCGTCCAGCCGAACCCGCCCCCCAGCGTCAGCCCGGCCACCCCGGTGGTCGAGTTGATGCCGAGCGGCGTCACGAGCCCGAACGCCTGGGCCTCACGGTCGAACTCACCCAGGGTGACGCCCGGCTCGACGCGCGCGGTCCGCCGGGCGGCGTCGATCCGCACCGACTTCATCGGCGTGAGGTCGAGGGTGAGGCCGCCCTCGCACACCGCGTTCCCGGCGACGTTGTGCCCGCCCCCACGCACCGACAAGAGGACGCCGTGCTCGCGCGCGAAGTCTACCGTCCG
Source organism: Anaeromyxobacter sp. SG17 (assembly GCF_022690695.1). Classification (NCBI taxonomy): domain Bacteria; kingdom Pseudomonadati; phylum Myxococcota; class Myxococcia; order Myxococcales; family Anaeromyxobacteraceae; genus Anaeromyxobacter; species Anaeromyxobacter sp. SG17. Next base: position 112,071 of record NZ_JALCYX010000004.1, on the reverse strand, counting down.
CATGACGTCGGCCGCTCCGGCGGCGCGCACCACCGCGCCGGGGTGCTTGTCCACCATGGCGTTCCACAGGGTGCGCGCCTGCTCGTAGCCCGGCTCGCCCCGGAGGCAGAGCGCGCCGCGCAGCTTCTCGCGGAGCGGAGCCAGCAGCTCCGGGGTCAGCAGGGGAACCTCGGCGCGATCGGGCTTCACCATCACGTTCGCCATGTCCGGACCTCCCGTGCCCGCGCGGCGGCCGCGCAGGGAACTCCCGCGGCGGAGCGCCGCGCGGTGTGGCCCACGCATGTATCGGCGCCCGGAGCGAGACCAGGTCGCGTCATCGGTTGGTTGGGTCGTAAGCGGACGCTGGGTGCCGGCCGAGAGATCGCCCACGGAACGAACGGACCGGGCACGCTCCGGGCGCCCGGGTGGGCGAGATCGGGCGCCGTGTCCGTGATCGCCCGTAGCCTCGATGGGCGAGGTCGCCGCGGTGTCCGTGATTGCACGGAGCCTCGATGGCGTGCTCGTGCTCCGTGCCCCGAGCGCACTTCACCGGCTCCGGATGTTTGACCGGCGCGCGTGCTCCGGTGCGGGCGGCGGCGCCCTCAGGCGCGCAGCCAGAAGAGCGCCGCCATCAAGAGGCCCGTCGCCACGATCCCTCCGCGCAGCCACGCGCCCGGGACCCTGCGAGCGGCTCGCGCTCCCAGGTAGCCGCCCGCGATCGAGCCCACCATCATGAGCGCCCCCTCGCGCCACAGGACGATCCCGCCGAAGGCGTAGAGGCCCACCGCGATCGCGGAGAGGACCGCGGACAGGAGGTTCTTGAGCCCGTTCATCGCGTTCAGGTTCGTCTGCCCGAGCACCGCGAACAGCGCGAGGAGCAGCACGCCGAGCCCGCCGTTGAAGTACCCGCCGTAGACCGAGACCGCGAGCACGCCCATCGCCGCTCCGCGCGCTCCGGCGCCGCCGCCCGCGCGCGCCGCGCGCAGGAGCCGCGGCGCGGCGGCGAAGAGGGCGGTCGCGGCGAGGAGCAGCCACGGGACGATGCGGCGGAACGCGGGCGCCGGCGTGAGGAGGAGGAGCGCCGCGCCGAGCGCGCCCCCCGCCGCGCCGAGCGCGAGGAGCGCCGGGAACGACAGCCCCGGGGGCGGGCGTAGCTCCTCCCGGAAGCCCCAGGTGCCCGACAGGTAGCCCGGCAGGAGCGCGAAGGTGCCGGTGGCGTTCGCGGCGAGCGGTGCCGCTCCGGTGAGGACGAGCGCCGGCAGCGTGAGGAAGCTGCCGCCGCCGGCCACCGCGTTGAGCGCGCCGGCCACGAACGCGGCGGACGACAGCAGGGCGACCTCACCGAGGCTCATGCGCGTCGCACCCGCGCCTGCGCGCAGCATTCGCGTGCCCCGCCTCCCCTGGGGCGCCCGCGACCCATGGGCCGCCACGGCGGTCGACCGTGAGTCCAGAGCCGTCGCGATCCGTCGAGAACATCCGTGTTCACGCTCGAATCCCTCGCCGTTTTCCCAGGCTCCGATCCCTCGTCGAACCCGCTGCGCGCTCCCGCGCGCCGCGGATCTTTCGTGTTACCGTACCGCGCCGCTGCTGGATTTGCGTCTCCCGAACCCGTTTTTTGCGCTCCTCGCGTTCACCCGCTCCAGGGGATCACATGACGAAGCTCTTCGGAACGCTGCTGCTCTGCGCCCTCTCCCTCCCAGTCTCCGCCGCCGACTCCGTGAAGATCGCCGTCACCGGCCCGTTCACCGGCGGCTCCGCCCCGATGGGCGCGTCCATGCGCGACGGCGCCAAGCTCGCCATCGCCGAGATCAACGCCGCGGGCGGCATCCAGGTCGGCGACAAGAAGCTCAAGATCGAGGCCGTCGAGCGCGACGACGAGGCGAAGAACGAGCGCGGGGCGCTCATCGCCCAGGAGCTCGCCGCCATGCCGGACCTCTCCGGCGTCATCGGCTCCGTGAACACGGGCGTGGTGCTCGCGGGCGACAAGCACCTCCAGGACCGGGGCATCGTGAAGATCATCACCCCTGCGGCGGGCTCCGCCTCGATGACCCAGTGGGCGAAGGGCGCAGAGGGCCCGAAGACGCTCTCCATGTTCCGCTTCGCGGCGCACGACGGCATCCAGGCGGCCATGGTGGTCGAGGAGGCGGTCAACCGGAAGTACACGAAGGTCGCGCTGCTGCACGACGCGACGAACTACGGCGTCTCCGGCCGTGACGACCTCGTCCGCCAGATGAAGCTGCAGGGCGACAAGCTCCAGGTGGTCGCCACCGAGAAGTTCAACATCGGCGACAAGGACATGACCGCCCAGCTCCTCCGCGCGAAGGCCGGCGGCGCCCAGGCGATCCTGATCTGGGGCATCGGACCCGAGATGGCGGCCGTCGCGAACGGCATGGCCAAGCTCGGCATGAAGGTGCCGCTCATCGGCGGCTGGACGCTCTCCATGTCGAACTTCATCGACAACGCCGGCAAGAACGGCAACGGCACGCTCATGCCGCAGACGTTCATCGAGGAGCCCATCACCCCGAAGGCCAAGGCCTTCATCGCGGCCTACCACAAGGCCTACGGCGTCACGCGCATCCCCTCCCCCGTGTCGGCCGCGCAGGGCTACGACGCGGTGTACGTGTTCGCCGCGGCGGTCAAGCAGGCGAAGAGCACCGACAGCCAGAAGATCCGCGAGGCGCTCGAGGACCTGACGGAGCCGGTGAGCGGCGTCATCGCCACCTGGAAGAAGCCCTACTCGAAGTGGGATCCGTCGAACGTCGAGACCCACGAGGCGTTCCGCCGCGAGCAGGTCGTGATGGGGATGATCCAGGACGGCCGCGTCGTGTTCGCGAACGAGCGCGATCGCGCCCGCCTGCAGAAGAACGGCAACATGTAGCCTCCGGCGAGGGGGAGGAGGGCCGCCCTCCTCCCCTCCCCCGTTCTCCTCGTTCTCCTCCGGTCTCCTCCCCGCACCTCGGATCCCGCGCCCGTGCCCGCCTCGATCGTCGCCCAGATGGCCATCAGCGGGGCGCTGATGGGCCTCGTCTACGCCCTCATCGCCTACGGCTTCCAGCTCACCTACGCCACGAGCAAGAGCATCAACTTCGGGCAGGGCGAGCTCGTGATGGTGTCGGCGTTCTTCAGCCTCACGCTCCTCGACCTGGGCCTCTCCTACTGGCTCGTGCTCCCCGCCGGCCTCCTCTTCGGCGCGGCGCTCGGCCTCGTGGTCGAGCGCGCCGGCGTGCGGCTCGCGCTGGAGCAGAAGAGCGAGGGCTGGATCCTGCTCACCATCATCCTCGGCCTGTTCTTCTTCTCGGCCGCGGAGAACATCTGGGGCCGCGACGACCGGCCGTTCCCGACGCCCATCCCCTCCGACTCCATCCACGTGCTCGGCGTGGACGTGACGCCGCTCGAGCTGTCGGTCGCGGTCGGCGTCCTCGCCGTGATGGGCCTCATCGAGCTCCTCAAGCGCAGGACCCTGCTCGGGAAGGCGTTCGAGGCGGTGTCGGTGGATCGCGACGCCGGGGAGCTCATGGGCATCTCCGCGAAGCGGACGGTGATGCTCTCGTACGCGCTGTCCGGCGCGGTGGCCGCCCTCGCCGGCATCCTCGTCTCGCCCATCACCACGGTCGGGCCGACGATGGCCTCGGCGCTCGTGCTGAAGGCGTTCTCGGTGGCGGTGGTGGCGGGCCTCGACTCCGGGTTCGGCGTGGTGCTCGTCGGGACGTTCCTCGGCGCCCTCGAGACGCTCGCGAGCTTCTACGTCGGGAGCGGCTGGCGCGAGGCGCCCGGCCTCGTCCTCCTCATCCTGGCCCTGGCCGTGCGCCCCACCGGCGTGTTCGGCAAGGCCGCCATCCGCAAGGTCTGACGGGAGCGCTCGCGCCATGTGGAAACGGCTGTTCCTCGTCCGCGGTGCCGAGCTCCTGCTGTTCGCGTCCCTCGCGGCGCTCCCCCTCGCCGTGGCGAGCCCGTACGCGCTCGGGCTCCTCACGCTCCTCGCCATCTACGGCATCCTCCTCATCGGCCTCGACGTCACGGTCGGCTACCTCGGCCAGGTGAACCTCGCCCAGGCGGCGTTCCTCGGCCTCGGCGCGTACGCCGCCGCGATCGTCGTCACCCACACCGGCCTGGGCCTGGTCGGCGCGCTCCTCGTCGCGCCCACCGTGTGCTTCGTGCTCGGCGCGCTCCTCGCGCTCCCGGCGCTCCGGCTCGAGGGGCCGCAGTTCGCGCTCGCGACCCTGAGCTTCACGGCGCTCGCGACCACCGCCCTGAACGAGCTCGAGTGGCTGACGCAGGGCGCCCAGGGCTTCAGCCTCTCCCGCCCGCCGCTCCTCGGCCACGCCCTCGGGGCGCGCGCGTTCTACTGGATGTGCGTGGCGCTCCTCGCGATGGTCTGGATCGCGATGCGGAACCTGCTCTCGTCGCAGTGGGGCCGCGCGTTCGAGGCGCTGCGAGACAGCCCCATCGCCACCGACGCGATGGGCGTCGGCACCTACCGCCACAAGGTCGCCGCGTTCGCGTTCGGCTCCGGGCTCGGCGGCCTCGCGGGCGCGCTCTACGCGTTCAACTTCCAGTACCTCCAGCCGCAGAGCTTCGTGTACGAGCTCACGGTGATCCTGCTGCTCGGGGTCGTGCTCGGCGGGAGGAAGAGCCTGTGGGGCGCGTTCGTGGGCGCCTCGCTCGTGGCGCTCCTCCCGAACCTGCTCTCCAACCGGACGCTCTTCCAGGCGTTCTCCGCGCTCGGGCTCGCCGTCGCCCTCGCCGCGGGCGCGCGCGGGCTCTTCCGGCGCACGATGCGGCCGTTCCAGGCGATCGCCCCGGTGGTCGCGACCTCCGCGCTCGTGGTGGGCGGGCTCGTCGTCGAGAACACCGAGGACTGGCGCAAGGCGATCTTCGCCTTGATGCTGTTCTCGGTGGTGGTGGGGCTGCCCGAGGGGCTCATGGGCTTCGCCACCCGCTTCCTCGCGCAGCTCCTCCGCATCGCCCCGCCGCCGCTCCCGCCCCCTTCGCCCCTCGACGAGGTCCTCCCGGCCCGGCTCGCCGACGGCGCCGTGCTCCTCGAGCTGCGCGACCTCCGGCGGCACTTCGGCGGCGTGAAGGCGGTCGACGGCGTCTCCCTCGCGGTGCGCGCCGGGCACGTCCACGGCCTCATCGGCCCGAACGGCTCCGGCAAGAGCACGCTCGTGAACGTGATCTCCGGCCTCTACACGCCGACCTCGGGCGAGGCGCTGCTCAGGGGCAGCCCGCTCCCCCACGGCAGCCTCGTCCGCGTCGCCCGTGCGGGCGTCGCCCGCACGTTCCAGAACCTCCAGCTCTTCACCGGGCTCACCGCGCTCGAGAACGTGATGGTCGCGCTCACGGGCGTGTACCGGGCTCCCCTGCCGTTCGTGCTGCTCGGCCTCGGCCGCGCGGAGGACCGGCGCGCGCGCGCCGACGCCCTGGCGCTGCTCGAACTCGTCGGGCTGCGGGAGCAGGCGCGCACCCCCGCGAAGGACCTCACCTACGGCGCGCAGCGCTTCCTCGAGATGGCCCGGGCCCTCGCGCGGAAGCCCGAGGTCCTCATCCTCGACGAGCCCGCCGCCGGCCTCGCTCACCCGGACGTGGTGAAGCAGGTGGAGGTCATCCGCCGGATCCGCGAGCGCGGCGTGACCATCGTGCTCATCGAGCACCACATGGACGTGGTGACGCAGCTCTGCGACGTGGTGACCGCGCTCGACGGCGGCAAGCTCATCGCGGAGGGCTCGCCCGACGAGGTGAAGCGCCACCCCAAGGTCATCGAGGCCTACCTCGGCAACGTCGGGGACGCCGCCCTGCCCGCGCCGCCCGCCGGCGCACGGATCTCGTGAGGGAGAGCGCGATGCTGCTCGTGGAGGACGTGTACGCGGGGTACGGCCTGAGCGAGGTGCTGCTCGGGACCTCGCTCGCCGTGAAGCCCGGGACGGTGGTCGCGCTCATCGGCGCGAACGGCGCGGGCAAGACCACGACGATGCGCGCCATCTCGGGGCTCATCCGGCCGGCGCGCGGCCGCGTGCTCCTCGACGGGGAGCCCGTCGGCGGCCTCCCGGCGTCGCGGATCGCCCGGCTCGGGCTCGCGCACGCGCCGGAGGGGCGCAAGGTGTTCGGCACGCTCTGCGTGGAGGACAACCTGCTCCTCGGCGCCTACGGCCGGCTGCCGCGCTTCTTCGGCTTCCGCCGCCGGGCGGCGGCCGATCTCGAGCGCGTGTACGGGCTCTTCCCGCGCCTGCGCGAGCGGCGCAGGCAGCTCGCCGGGACCCTCTCGGGCGGCGAGCAGCAGATGCTCGCCATCGGCCGGGCCCTGATGGCACGGCCCAAGGTGATGCTGCTCGACGAGCCTTCGATGGGGCTCGCGCCGGTGATCGTGCAGGAGGTCTTCCGCACGATCCGCCAGCTCAAGGCGGAGGGCATGACGATGCTGCTCGTCGAGCAGTTCGCGAAGACGGCGCTCGAGGTGGCCGACTACGCCTACGTGATGGAGCGCGGCCGCATCGCCATCGAGGGCACCCCCGCCGAGCTGCGCCGCGACGAGCGGCTGCTCGCGGCGTATCTCGGGTAGCGGGCTTCAATCTCCCGAGACGAGCCGCGCGAGCTCGCGCTCGAGCAGGTCGGGCCGGAACGGCTTCGCGAAGGTCCGGTCCGCGTCGAGGGCCGGCTCGTCCTCGAGGTAGGCGCTCGCGACGATCACCCGTCGGTCGCGGTGCTTGGGCTCCGAGCGGAGCCAGTCCAGGAAGGCCCGACCGTCCATCCGCGGCATCGTCAGGTCGAGCAGGATCACGTCGGGCTCGAGGCCCGCCTCGAGCAGCTCGACCGCGTCCTGCCCGTCGGCCGCCTCGACCACGTGGTAGCTCTTGCTCTCGAGCCAGCGCGCGATGAGCTCGCGCAGCTCGTGCTCGTCCTCCACCACGAGCACGCTCGCTCGGGGGTCGAGGCGCGGTTCGTGCTCCTCGACTCCGGCGGTCGAGGTCTCGGCCCCCGGTTGAGCTTCCTGCTGCTGGATCACGGTTCGTCGCCCCCTTCGCCGAACCGTGGCGACTCGACGCGCGCGGCGCAAGGGCAACGGGCGCGGGAACGGGCGCCTGCCTGATCGGGCGGCCACCCTGCTCTGTCGAGCGCTCGCCCGCCTTCTTCCAGCGGTTGTCCGGGGGCAAAGTCGCGCGTCGGGACGGCGCGGCTTTTCGCCGCACGGTGCGCGAACATTGACCCACAGCAAACGCGTTCGGGGTAGGCGTCCGTGAGAGCAGGCACGGTATACGCCGGACACCGACCGTGAACGTCGGCAGGCGCCGCAAGGGCGGCGCGCGAAAGGGGTCTCGACGATGAGCTCTCGATGGATGGTCTACCTCGCGGCGCTGGCGCTCGCCGGCACCGCCTCCGCGGCGCCCGGCGACTTCATCGCCCAGATCGGCAGCTCCGGCGCGGGCGCGGGCCAGCTCGACGCGCCCTCGGGCGCGGCGGTGGACAGCGCCGGCAACGTCTACGTGACCGACACCGCCAACGCGCGCGTGGAGGTCTTCTCGCGCGACGGCCAGTTCCTGCGCGCGTGGGGGAGCCTCGGCAGCGCGAACGGGCAGCTCGACGGCCCGACCGGCATCGCCGTCTGCGAGCCGACCGTCTTCGTCGCCGACACGAACAACAACCGCGTCCAGGTGTTCGACACGGCCGGGAACCTTTCCGCCGTGTACGGGGGCATGAACGCTCCGCACGGCGTCGCGTGCGACGACATGTTCCTGTACGTCGCGGACACCGGGAATCACCGCATCGCGGTCATGATGCTCGCCGACTACGGACAGGACTTCCCGCCGGTCCCGAACGGCGGCCACGGCAGCGGACCGGGCCAGTACGACTCCCCGACCGACATCGCGCTCGGCCCCGACGGCTCGATCTACGTCGCGGACACCGGGAACGACCGGATCGTCGCCTCGCGGAACGGGGTCTTCGACTTCGGCGGGACCGGCACCGCCGAGGGGCAGCTCCAGCGGCCCACCGGCGTGGAGGTGGACGCCGGCGGCAACGTCTACGTGGCGGACAGCGGCAACGCCCGCGTGCAGGTCTTCGCGCCGTCCGGCGCCTTCGAGACCGCGTTCGGCACGCCGGGCGCGGAGGCGGGCCAGCTCGCGTCGCCCTCGGGCATCGCGTTCGACCGGGGCGGGGCCCGCGTCGTCGTCGCCGACTCCGGCAACGATCGGCTGCAGAGCTTCCAGGCCATGAGCTCGGATCTCGCGGTGACCGGGATCGTGGCCCCGGCGGCCGCGAGCACCCTGCAGCAGCTCTCCTACGCGGTGACCGTCCGGAACGTCGGCCCGGGCGCGCAGGGGTACGTCTGGTTGTACGGCTACCTCTCCAGCGATCCGGTCCTCTCCTCCAACGACGTGCAGACCTGCACCTCCGCCCTCGCGACCCTCGACCCCGGCGCCGAGCAGACGCTGACGGCGAACTGCACGGTCTCCGCCTACGCCGCCGCCGTCTCCGGCCCCGCGTACCTCATCGTCAGGGCGGCCTCCGCCGCCGGCGTGCTCGACCCGAATCCGGCGAACGACACCGCCGCGGTGGCGATCCAGGTCAACGCCCCCGATCTCGCCGTCTCCTCCGTCGCGGCGCCGTCCGCCGCCGGCACGCTCCAGACGATCACCGTGAGCGCCACGGTCGTGAACCAGGGGGCCGGGAACGCGAATCCGTCCGCCCTCTCGCTCACCCTCGTCTCTGCCAGCACCGGCACGATGTTGGTGTCGCTCGGCAACTTCCAGGTCGGCGCGCTCGCGGCCGGCGGGCAGCAGACGGTGAGCACCACCTACACGCTCCCGTCCAACCTCACGGAGGGCTCGTACCTCATTCGCGCCACCGCCGACGGCACCGGGGCGGTCCCGGAGAGCGACGAGTCCAACAACTCCACCTCCCGGCCGCTCACCATCGGCCTGCCGGACCTGACCTTCGGGCCGGTCTCGTTCCCCGCCTCGGCCGCGCAGGGCGACACGGTCCCGGTGACCGTCACCATCGTGAACCAGGGCGCCGGGGACTCGAAGGCGTTCAGCGTGAGCATCGTGCTCACGCGCGACGGCAACGTCTGCACGCGCCGCACCACCTGCGACGAGTCGGACGACGACTGGTGGCTCGGCTACGTCTCCGTGCCCGGCCTCGCCGCGGGGGCACAGGTCACGCTGACCATCCCGACGCCCCTCCCCGCGGACTTCGTGCCGCTCTCGTGGCCCGTGATCGGCCTCATCGACTGGGACAACCGGGTCGCGGAGTCGAACAACGGCAACAACATCATCACGATCGGGTCGATCTCGGTCCTCCCTTCCGCGAGCACGATCATCGTCGGCGTGGACATCAAGCCGGGCAGCTCCCCGAACAGCATCAACCTCGGCTCGAACGGCGTCGTGCCGGTCGCCATCCTCAGCAGCCCGATGTTCGACGCGACGACGGTGGATCCGCTCACCGTGACGCTCGCGAGCTCGCCCATCGTCCTGCGCGGCAACGGGACGCCCTCCGCGTCCGCCGAGGACGTGAACGGTGACGGGCTCCTGGACCTCGTCGTGCAGGTCCAGACCGAGGCGCTCCAGCTCACGACGACGTCCACGTCCGCGGCGCTCCAGGGGCGCACTTACCTGGGGCAGGCGATCGCCGGCAACGACGACGTGAACGTGGTGCCGTAGCCACGAACGAGGGCGCGCAGGCCGGCTCGCGGCGACGCGGGCCGGCCTGCGGTCCTCATCCGATCGCCGGACCGTCCGCCCGCCGGCCAGGTCCCCGTGGAGACCGGACGGCGAGCCCCCTCCGGAGAGCGGCGGCTCCCTGCGGACCCTCCGGCGCGTCCGGGGCTCCGCCCCCCGAGCGAAACGAGGCGCCTCGACCGTGCTCGCACGGGCGCGCGCCATTACGCGTCCACCGAGCGACGCCTCGCTCCGCGACCATGAGCGGCCGCCGCGAGGCGGCGGCGAGGGGGAGCGCGAGATGAGCGAGCTCGAGACCCGCATCGACGAGATCGCGGACGGCATCCACCGGATCAGCACCTCCGTCCCGGCCATTCCGGGCGGCTTCACCTTCAACCAGTACCTCGTGGTGGACGACGCGCCGCTCCTGTTCCACACCGGCCTCCGCCGGCTCTTCCCGGCGGTCCGCGCCGCGATCGCCCGGGTCATGCCCGTCGAGCGGCTCCGCTGGATCGCCTTCTCGCACTTCGAGCAGGACGAGTGTGGCGCGCTGAACGAGCTCCTCGCCGCGGCCCCGCAGGCAGAGGCTGCCTGCAGCACGATCGGCGCGATGACCTCGGTCGGCGACCTCGCGATCCGCCCGCCGCGCCCGCTCCCCGACGGCGAGCGGCTGTCGCTCGGCCGTCACGAGGTGGTGTGGCATGACGCGCCCCACGTGCCTCACGGCTGGGACTGCGGGTTCCTCTCGGAGACGACCACGCGGACGCTCCTCTGCGGCGACCTCTTCACCCAGCCAGGCGCGAGCCCCCCTCCGCTCACCGAGGAGGACATCCTCGGGCCCTCCGAGGCGCTGCGCGCCGCGCTCGACTACTGGGCGCACGCCCCCGCGACGCGCGCCACGCTCGAGCGGCTCGCGGCGACCTCACCGCGCACGCTCGCGTGCATGCACGGGGCCGCCTGGCGTGGGGATGGGGCGGCGCTCCTGCTCGCGCTCGCGGAGTCACTCGAGAGGCCGGCGTGATCGCCGCGGGCGGGTCAGGCCGGGAGCGGCGCGCCGGCCCAGACCTCCCGCACGGTGATCGGCTGGGTCGTGGGCTCCCCCGCGCGCGCGACGCCTGCCCGCGCGAGCACGCGCGCGACGATCGGGTGGAGGGTCGTCTCGACGAAGCGTCGGTACGCCTCCTGCGACTCCCACACGTCGAGGTAGCGGAGGCCCTTCTCCAGCTCGATCACCACGTGCACGACGAGCCCGGGCGGCGGCCGGTCGCCGAGCTCCGCGCGGATCTGCCGGTAGACCTCCATGCCGATGGGGACGTCCTGCGTGAACGCGTACGCCATGGGAGCGCCTTCCTTTCATCCGAAGCGACCTCGGATTAATATTCGAGGTAGTGACGATGGGACCTCGGCGCAAGCGCAGGCGCTACGACGCGACGCGTCGCCGCGAGGCCGCGGAGCGGACCCGGCACGACATCCTCGAGTCGGCCCAGCGGCTGTTCACGAGCCGCGGCTACGGCGCGACCGCGATGGCGGACGTCGCCCGCGAGGCCGGGGTCGCGCTCGACACGGTCTACGCCTCGGTCGGGCGGAAGCCCGCGCTCATGCGGCTCCTGCTCGAGCGCGCGATCTCCGGCGTCGACGCGCCCGTGCCGGCGGAGCAGCGGGACTACGTGCGCGCGATCCAGGCGGAGCCGGACCCCGCCCGCAAGCTCGCCCTCTACGCCGCCGCGATCCGGCGCATCCACGAGCGGCTCGCGCCGCTCGTGCGCGCGATCCAGGCGGCCGCGGCCGCGCACCCCGAGGTGGCCGAGCTCTGGAGCGAGATCTCGGCGCGCCGCGCGCGGAACATGCGCCTGCTCGCCGCGCATCTCGCCGAGACCGGTGCGCTCCGGCCCGCGCTCGGCGTGGACGAGGCGGCGGACATCATCTGGGCGACGAACGCGCCCGAGCTGTACCTCCTGCTCGTCGGCGATCGGGGCTGGTCGCCGGAGCGGTTCGAGGTCTGGCTCGCGGACGCGTGGCGCAGGCTCCTGCTCGCCTGACCCCAAGCGAGGGCTCTCCGAGCCCGGCGGCCACAGGCGCGCTACATCTCCCGGATGAGGACGCACCGGCTCGTCGGATCCATCGCCGAAGCCAGGCGTCGCACCCTGGAGCTCGCGTCGGCGCTGTCCGAGGCGCAGCTCCTCGGGCCGCGGCTCGCCATCGTGAACCCGCCCCTGTGGGAGCTCGGGCACGTCGCCTGGTTCCAGGAGCGCTGGGTGCTGCGCCACGCGGCCGGCAGCGCGCCCCTCCGCGCCGACGCCGACGCCCTCTACGACTCGTCCGCCGTCGCGCACGACACGCGCTGGGACCTCCCCCTGCCCGGCTTCGCCGAGACCACGGCCTACCTGCGGGACGTCGAGACGCGCGTGGCGACGCTCGCCGCGCGCGGCGAGGCGGACCCCTACTTCGTCGCGCTGAGCGTCTTCCACGAGGACATGCACTTCGAGGCGATGGCCTTCACGCGACAGACGCTCGGGTACGCACCGCCTCCGCTCTCCGGCGAGGCGCCCGCGGCGCCCCGGGAGACCGGCGATCTGCCGGGGGACGTCGCCGTGCCGGGGGGCGAGCTCCGGCTCGGCGCCGAGCGCGGGGACGGCTTCGTGTTCGACAACGAGAAGTGGGCGCACCCCGTCGAGCTCGCGCCCTTCCGGATCTCCCGGGCGCCCGTCACGCAGGCCCGCTTCGCCGAGTTCGTGGAGGACGGCGGCTACCGCCGGCGCGAGGCGTGGAGCGAGGCGGGCTGGCGCTGGCGCTCGGCGGCGGGGGTGGACGGGCCCGCCTACTGGGAGCGCAGGGACGGGCAGCTCGTCCGGCGCGACTTCGACCGCTGGGTGCCGCTGGAGCCGCATCGACCGATGGTGAACGTCAGCTGGTTCGAGGCGGAGGCCTTCTGCCGCTGGGCCGGGCGGCGGCTCCCGAGCGAGGCCGAGTGGGAGGCGGCCGCCGCGGGCGAGCCCGGGCCCGACGGGCACCTCTCGCGCACGAAGCGGCGCTTCCCGTGGGGCGACGCGCCGCCCGACCCCCGGCGCGCGCACCTCGGCGCCCGCCGGCTGCACGCCGTGGACGTCGCGGCGCTCCCCGCGGGAGACAGCGCCTTCGGCTGCCGGCAGCTCGTGGGGAACGTCTGGGAGTGGACGGCGAGCGACTTCGTGCCCTACCCCGGCTTCGCGCCCGACCCGTATCGCGAGTACTCTCAGCCCTGGTTCGGCACGCACAAGGTGCTGCGCGGCGGCAGCTTCGCCACCCCGGCGCGCCTCGTCTCGAACACCTTCCGCAACTTCTACACGCCCGATCGACGCGACCTCTGGGCCGGATTCCGCACGTGCGCCGCATGACGGCATCCCCGAGGCGACGGACACCGTGAACATCCTCGTCACCACCCCAGCCCCGCGCGGCTCGCACAAGGGCAACCGCGTCACCGCGCTGCGCTGGGCCGGGCAGCTCCGCGCGCTCGGCCACCACGTCGGGCTCGCCGAGGCCTGGACGGGCCAGCGGTGCGACCTCCTCGTCGCGCTCCACGCCACGAAGAGCCACCCGTCCGTCGTGCGCTACCGGGAAGCCCGGCCCGACGCGCCGCTCGTCGTCGGGCTCGCCGGGACGGACCTGTACCAGGATCTCCCCGCGTCGCCCCTCGCCCGCCGCTCGCTCGAGTTCGCGACGCGCCTCACCCTTCTCCAGCCGCTCGGGATGGAGGCGCTGCCGCCCGAGGTCCGGCACAAGGCGCGCACGATCTTCCAGTCGGCGCACCCCGCCAGGCCGGCGCCGGCGCCGCCCGGCGTGTTCAGGGTCTGCCTGCTCGCGCACATCCGCGCGGTGAAGAACGCGTTCCTCGCCGCGGACGCGGTGCGGCGCCTCCCGGCCCGCTCTCGCGTCGAGCTCGTCCACCTCGGCGCCGCGCTCGACCCGGGCGCGGACACGCGCGCCCGGCTCGAGACGGAGGAGAACGGCCGCTACCGCTGGCTCGGCGAGCGCCGCCGCTCCGACGCGCTCGCCACGCTCGCCGGCAGCGCGCTGCTCCTCGTGACCTCGCGGCTCGAGGGTGGCTCGAACGCCGTATCGGAGGCGCTCGCGTCGCGCGTACCGGTGCTCTCCACGCGCGTGGACGGGTCGGTGGGCGTGCTCGGCCCGGACTACCCCGGGTTCTTCCCGGTCGGCGACGCCGGCGCGCTCGCGGAGCTGCTCCTCCGCGCGGAGGAGGACGCCGCGCTCGCGGCCGCCCTCCGGGCCGGCGTGGAGCGCGCGCGCCCGCTCGTCGAGCCCGCCCGCGAGCGCGCGGCGTGGCGCGACCTGCTCGCCGAGCTCTGGTGAACCCTCCCGGACGCGGGTCAGGCCGGGGGGCTCGGTGAGGCGCCCTCGCCCTGCGACACGGAGGGCATGAGGTCGTAGTCCGGCGGGAACACCAGGTCGCCGTCCTCGACGTACGCGCAGATCTCCGCGCGCTCGACGCGCGGCTCCCCGTACATCGAGATCGCCGTGCGCCAGGCGTCGGAGCGCAGGAACGCCTCGGCGTCGTCCTGCGTCTCCCACACGTAGTTGCCGCCGTACTCGCCCCGCTCCGGCGCGAAGATGAACGCCTTCGCGTGGAGCCCAGGCATCCCGCGATACAGATCGAACGCGCGCCGGATCGCGATCTGCCGGAGCCGCTCCCAGTCCGTGTCCGCCGGCAGGGTGAAGCGAATCGTCGTCGCGAACATGGCTCGTCCCTCCTCCCGCCCTTCTTAGCCGCGCGAGCCTTCGAGGGCACCTCGAGGCGAGACCCCGTCTCCCCCGAGTCGGGCCGCACTCGCCCGGCTCGCCGGTCCAGGATCGACCTGCCTTGCGGCCCTGGAGGGGATCGCCTCGCGGGACCCCTCTCTCTCGTCTGGCTGCGCAGATGGTACGGTCCGTTGAACGGTCATGACGAGGCATGCGCACTCTGCAGCGCCGTCGGCGCCCATCGCGGCGGAGCGCTCGGCGCAGGCGCCGGACCTGCATTCGCCGCCCGTGGAGGAGCCGCCCGAGGTCCACCCGGACGAGCCGCCGACCTGGAGCGCGCACGCGCTCCGGTACGCGTTCGCGGTGGGCTGCGCCGCGGCCCTGCTCGCCGCGAGCGGCGCCCTCGAGGATCTCCTCCACGGCTTCGTCTTCAGCCTCCCCGTCGCGGGCGTCTCTCTCGTCGTGTACTTCCTCGGGCCCGGGCCGGCGCTGGCGTTCACCGCGATCGTCGGCCTCGGCTTCTGGAGATTCTTCCAGGAGCCCTTTCGCTCGCACCAGGAGGTCGCGCGCCTCGCCGCGTTCACCGTCGCGTCGCTCGCCATCGTCGCCGCCGTCCGGCAGCTCCAGCGGACGCAGCGGAGGCTCCTCGAGGAGAAGGACAGGGTGGACCGCGCCGAGCAGGAGCTGCGCCGCAGCAACGCGCTCCTGCGGGAGACGGACCGCCGCAAGGACGAGTTCCTCGGCGTGCTCTCGCACGAGCTCAGGAACCCGCTCGCGCCGATCCGCAACGCGCTGTCGCTGCTCGCGCGCGTGGACCCCTGCGGAGACGAGGCCGCGCGCGCGAGGGCGATCCTCGATCGTCAGGTCGTGCACCTGACGCGCATCGTGGACGACCTGCTCGACGTGACCCGCATCACGCGCGGGAAGATCCTCCTCCGGCGATCGCGCGTCGAGCTCGGCGACCTGGTCCGCCGGACCGTCGAGGACCACCGCACGCTGTTCGCCTCCCGCGAGATCGCGGTCGAGGTCAGCCTCCCGGAGGGCCCGGCCTGGCTCGACGCCGACGCGACCCGCGTCGCGCAGGTGATCGGGAACCTGCTGCAGAACGCCGCGAAGTTCACGGATCGCGGCGGCCACGTCGAGGTCACGCTCGAGCGCGACACGGGCGCGAGGGCGGGGATTCTGCTGCGGGTGCGGGACGACGGCGCCGGCATCGACGTCGAGATGCTCGACCGCGTGTTCGAGCCGTTCACCCAGGCCGACGACAGCCTGCACCGCTCGCGGGGCGGGCTGGGCCTGGGGCTCTCGCTCGTGAAGGGGCTCGTCGAGCTCCACGGCGGGTCCGTGGAGGCCCGCAGCGGTGGGGCCGGCCGCGGCGCGGAGCTCGTGGTTCGCCTGCCGCTCGCGCCGCCGGACGGCGGCAGCCCGCGCCACGAACCGCCGGCGCCGGTCGCCGCGGTTGGCCCGCTGCGCGTGCTCGTCATCGAGGACAACATCGACGCGGCGGAGACCCTCCGCGAGCTGCTGCTCATGTGGGGTCACGAGGTCGCGGTGGCCCACGACGGCGCCGCCGGCGTGGAGCGGGCCCGCGCGCTGCGGCCGGAGGTCGTGCTCTGCGACATCGGCCTGCCGGTGATGAGCGGCTACGAGGTCGCGCGCGCGATCCGCGCGGACCCGACGCTCGGCGCGACCTTCCTCGTGGCGGTGACCGGCTACGCGCTGCCCGAGGACCGGCGGCTCGCGGCGGAGGCGGGCTTCAGCCGGCACCTCGCGAAGCCGGTCGCGGTCGAGACGCTGGAGCGGCTGCTCGCGGCCGCGCCACGCTCCCGGCAGGCGTAGCCGCGCCCCCGGAGGATCAGCGCCGCGCCGGCCGGTTCGCCTTCCAGGCGACCCACGTGAGCACCGCCGCGACGACCGGCGCGAGCAGCACCACCGCGGTCATCGCGAACAGCGCCAGCACGGCGGCCGCCGCGACCAGCGCCGGCACGCCCACCACCCCAGCGACGATCGCCGCCGCCTGCGCGGCGTCGCGGCGCGTGGCCCAGGCGTCCGGCGTCGCGACGCCCGGTGAGGGGCCGCCGGGGAGCGAGAGCTCGAGGGCTTGCACCGCCGCCACGAGGATCGGCTCGTTCGCGCTCATCGCGGCCTCCCTGCCCGGCGCGCAGACGACGCTGCATCGTTACTCACCCCGCGCCGGCCGCGTGAGACCCGCGCAGGCGAACACCGAAGGGCACTCTGCCCGAGACCTCCTACGGTCGCGCCGGCGGGTTGCGTCGCGCCCACGCCTCGAAGCGGCCGGCGGCTCCGTGGAGCTGGCGCGACGCCGTGGCCCACGAGAACGACCGGACGAGGCGCAGGTCCCGCAGCGGCAGCACGCGGAGCGTCCCGGCGGCGACCTCGAGCTGCACGCTCCAGCGCGACACGAACGCGACGCCCAGGCCGGCCACGGCCGCCATCTTCATGGACTGGTTCGAGCCGAACAGGAGCTCCGAGCGGCGCACCAGCCGCGATCCCAGCACGCGCGTCAGCGCCTCCTCGACGACGGCGCGGGTGTTGGAGCCCGGCTCCCGCAGGAGGAGCGGGACCTTCGCGAGATCCGCGGCGCGCGCGATGCCGCAGAGATCGCGCGCGGCGCTGGCCGCGACGGCCACGAGCTCGTCCTCGAGGTAGGGCTCGAGGTGAACGCGCGGCGAGCGCTGGCGCCCCTCGACGATCCCGAGCGGCACCCTCCCCTCGGCGACCCACTCGAGCACGCGCGCCGTGTTGCTCACCTGGATGCGGAACGGCACCCGCCCGTGGATGGCGCGGAAGCCCGCCACGAGCGGGGGCACGACGTAGGCGGCGGTCGTCATGCTCGCCCCGATCACCACCTCCTCGCCGACGGCGGTCTCTCCCTGGAACTCCGTCTCCACGGCGCCGAGGACCTCGTGCACCTGCTTCGCCGCCTCGAGGAGCCGCAGGCCCCAGTCGGTCGGCGCCACGCCCTTCGAAGACCTGAGCAGCAGGGCGCGCCCGCACTCCTCCTCGAGCGCGCGGATCTGCGCGGTCACCGCGGGCTGCGAGAGGTGGAGGAGCTTCGCCGCGGCGGAGATCTTCCGCGTCTGCGCGACGACGCGGAACGTCTCGAGCTTCCTGGGGTCGAGCCTGCTCATCGGCGGCGAGCATATCAGGGGACCGCGGTTCCGAGGAGCGGTCCATCAGCGGAGGTTATGGCTCATCCATTCTTGCGACGACGCGTTCGCGGCGGCCGCGCCCATGATGCTCGACGTGGCGCACCGGGCCCCTCCTCCCCCGGCCGCGCCCGCGGAGGAAACCCAGTCATGGCCTGCATCCAGAATCGAGTCGTTCGCGGCGTCGTCTCCCTCGACGAGTCCGCCACCTGCCGGGAGGCCGCGCGCCTCATGGCCGAGCGCGGCGTCGGCTCGGTGGGCGTCCGCCGCGGCGCGAAGCTCGTCGGCCTCGTCACCGAGCGCGACCTGGTCTCCGCGATGGGCGGCGGCGCCCACGCCTGCCACACGACGCTCTGCCAGGTCATGCGGGCCGACCTGCCGTCCGTCTCGCCGCAGGCGACCGACCGCGAGTGCGCCCAGCTCATGCGCACCGGCCACACCCGCCACCTCGCCGTGAAGGAGGGCGGCGAGATCGTGGGCGTCATCTCCATGCTGGACCTCGTCGACCTCGTGGTCGAGGAGAAGCAGTGGAGCATCGACCAGCTCGAGAGCTACATCCGCGGCGGGCGCGCCTGGCAGCTCAGCGAGCCCATCCTGACGATGTTCAGCCACGAGCCGACCGCAGGCTAGACGCGGAGCGAGCAGTGACCCCGGCGGGCCCGCGAGCGCGATCGCGGGCCCGCCGTCGTTCCAGGGGAGCGCGTGATGCGCGACCGGCGTCCTGCGCCCGCGGAGTACCGATCGCCGGGGCCTCGCGCGCCTCCCGTGCTTCCCGGCGGCGGCGGCGCTACCATCGCGCGATGGCGAGCGACGCGGGCGGGTTGCGGCTGTTCCACACGATTCGCGGAGCGGGCGAGCCCGTCGTGCTGGTCCACGGCTCCTGGGGCGACCACCACGGCTGGGACGCGGTGGCGCCCGCGCTGGCCGAGCGGCGCGCAGTCGTCGCCTACGACCGGCGCGGCCACGGCCGCTCCGCCGCCCGCGACCGCCCGGCCACGGTCCACGATCACGTGGCGGACCTCGCCGCGCTCGTCGAGGCGCTCCACCTCGGTCCCGTGCACGTGCTCGCGAGCTCCTACGGCGCGTCGATCGCGCTCCGCACGGCCTCGCTCCACCCCGATCGATTCCGCTCGCTCGCCGTGCACGAGCCTCCCCTCGTGCGTCTGCTCGACGATCACGCCCCGTCCGCGCCGGCCCTGCGCGCGTTCCGCGAGGCGTACCCGCGCATCGAGGCGTTCCTCCGCGCGGGACGGCCCTCCGACGCGGCGCGCACGTTCATCGACGAGATCGCCCTCGGCCCGGGCACCTGGGACCGGCTCCCGCCGCCGGCGCGCGAGGCCTTCCTCCGGAACGCGCCCTCCTTCCTCGCCGAGATCGAGGATCCCGACGCGCTCGACCTCGACCTCTCCGCGCTCCGCGCCTTCCCCGGGCCGGTGCTGCTCACGCAGGGGGACCGCAGCCCGCCGCTGTTCGGCCCGATCCTGGACCGGCTCGCCCCGGCGCTGCCGCATGCGACGCGCCACACCTTCACCGGCGCCGGCCACGTGCCGCACGCGAGCCACCCGCGCGCCTTCGTCGAGCGCGTCGAGGCGTTCTTCGCAGGCGCGGCGGCGTAGCGGCGAAGGTCCCCCGACCGGATCACCGCGCCACGGCGACTGCTGCGAGGCCGCCCGCGGTGGCGCACGCGATCCGAAGTGCAGGGGTGAAACCCCGACGGCGATCTGCCAGCCGCTGGCGAGGCGCAGGCGCAGCGACGGTCGAGACGACGAGCGTGCCGCGCGCCGCAGGGTGCACCTCGTCCGCTGCCCGGAGGGGCGCCGGCTGCGCGCGCCGCGAGGCGACCGCGCCGACGGCCTCCGCCGCGGCCGCGGGTCCGAGCGCGCGGTCCACGACCGCGTCGGCGCCGAGGGCGAGGAGCTGCTCGCAGAGCCCCCGCGCCGCGCCGGCGGCGAGGACCACGATGCCGAGGTCGCGCTCGCCTCCGGCGTGGCGGACGAGGTGGACGAACGACACGGCGTCGCGGCCGGGCAGCGCGGAGTCGACGACGAGCACGTCGAGGTCGAGGAGCTCGTCGAGGAGGAGGCCGAGGCCGCTCGTCGCATCCGCCGCGGCGCGCACCTCGAAGCCGCGCGCCTCCAGGGCCGCGCCGAGGAGCCGGAGCACGTTCGCGTCGTCGTCGAGGAGGAGCGCCCTGGGCCGCCGGATCGTCGTCGCGTTCATGCCCTGCCGACGCGCCGCCGCGCAGCGCTATTCAGCGCGTGAAAACGCGCCGAAATCGCCGTGACGGCGGGCGGTTCCGGAGCGTGAACGGCAGCCACAGCGTGAAGAAACGGCGCGCGTGCGCCGCTCAGGGCACGACGTAGGCGAGCACGGCCGCGACGAACACGCCGGGGAGGAGGTTGCCCACCGGCAGCCGCTTGATGCCGGTGAGATCGAGGCCGATCGCGGCGATGAGCAGGCCGCCGGCCGAGGTGAGCGTCGCGAGGACCGGGACCGTGAGGTAGGCGGCCACGCCGCTCGCGGCGGCCGTGATGCCACCCTGGTAGAGCGCGAGCGGCAGCACCGAGAGTCCCACCCCCGGACCCAGCGTGGAGGCGAGCACGATGGAGGTGACACCGTCGAGCAGCGCCTTGACGAACAGCACGTCGGGCTGGCCGGCGGCGTCCTGGATCGAGCCGATCACGGCCATGGCTCCGACGCAGTACAGCAAGGACGCCGTCACGAACCCCTCGACGAGGTCATGGCCCTGCGGCGCGGCGTGGCCCGCCGTGGCGGGCGCCCGCCGCGCGAAGGACTGCATCCAGATGCCGAAGCGCTCCAGCCGCAGCTCGAGCTGGAGCAGCTCGCCCGCGATCCCTCCCACCACCAGCCCGCCGATGACGACGAGCGGGTTGGGGTGGAACGGCCCGGCGCCCGCGTGGGCCAGCTTCGTCGCGTCGACGCGCGGATCGAGGGCCATCTGCAGCCCGACCCCGAGCACCGACAGCCCGATGGCGGCCATGGCGGTCGAGCGGACGCGCTCCGGGATCAGCCGGCCGAAGAGCAGCCCGACCCCGGTCCCGGCGACGATGGCGCCGACGTTGACGACGGTTCCGATGCCCTGCATTCGTTCTCCTGAGCCGCCGGGCCGCGACGTGCCGCCCGACGCAGTGCGCCGCAACCTACAAGAAACCCTCCTGGCGGGCGATGCGGAACCAACCCGCCCCGGGCTCGGGCGCGAGGGGATGACGACCCCCGGACCCCGCGACCGCCGGTCGGAACGGGCCCCCTCACGCGTTTCCGCTACCGGAGGGCGCCCGACTGGTGCTGAGATGTCGCCTCCCCGGGTTCAAAGGAGGACACATGACGAAGCCGATGAGACTCGCTGTCGCGATGTCCCTGCTCGCATTCGGATCCGCCCGCGCGGCGGACACGGTCAAGATCGGGCTGATGGCCCCGATGACCGGCTCCTGGGCCAGCGAGGGCCAGGAGATGAAGCGCAACGTCGAGCTGCTCGCCGCGGAGCAGAACGCGCGCGGGGGCCTGCTCGGCAAGCAGATCGAGGTGGTGCTGGAGGACGACGGCGGCGATCCGCGGACCGCGGCCCTCGCCGCGCAGCGGCTCACCACCCGCGGCGTCGTGGCCGTCATCGGCACGTACGGCTCGGCGGTGACCGAGGCGACCCAGAACATCCTCGACGAGGCCGGCGTCATCCAGGTGGCGAACGGCTCCACCGCCGTACGGCTCACCGAGAAGGGGCTCAAGCACTTCTTCCGGACCTGCCCGCGCGACGACGAGCAGGGGCGCGTCGGCGCCGCGACCCTCGAGAAGCTGAAGGCGAAGAAGGTCGCGCTGCTCCACGACAGCTCCGCCTACTCGAAGGGGCTCGCGGACGAGATCGCCGCGATCCTCAAGAAGCGCAACATCCCGATCGCCTTCTTCGACGCCCTCACGCCCAAGGAGCAGGACTACTCGGCCATCCTCACGCGCCTCAAGGCGGCCGGGCCGGACGTCGTGTTCTTCACGGGCTACTACCCCGAGGCCGGCCTGCTCCTGAAGCAGAAGAAGCAGATGGGCTGGAAGGTCCCGTTCATCGGCGGCGACGCGATCAACAACCCCGACCTCGTCAAGATCGCCGGCAAGGACGCCGCGGCCGGGTTCCAGTTCCTCTCGCCGCCCGTCCCGAAGGACCTCGACACGCCCGAGGCCAAGGCCTACGTGGCGAGCTACCAGAAGAAGTATGGCGAGGCCCCGAGCTCGATCTACGGCGTCCTCGCCGGCGACGGCTTCCGCGTCGTCGCGAAGGCCATCGAGGCGACGAAGTCGACGGACGCCGACAAGCTGCGGGCGTACCTCGTCGGCCAGCTCAAGGACTTCCCGGGCTTCACCGGCAAGATCGCCTTCAACGACAAGGGTGACCGGGTCGGCGAGCTGTACCGCGTGTACGCGGTGGACGCGGCCGGCAACTTCGTCCTGCAGAAGTAGTCCTGCAACCCGGAGCGGGGCCCCGCCGCAAGGGGCCCCGCTCGACCTCCGGAGCCGACAGACTTCATGGAGCAATTCTTCCAGCAGGTGACGAACGGGCTCGCGGTCGGGAGCATCTACGCCCTGATCGCGCTCGGGTACACGATGGTGTACGGCGTGCTCCGGCTCATCAACTTCGCGCACGGCGACCTCTTCACCTACGG
The DNA here is from genome assembly GCF_022690695.1 of Anaeromyxobacter sp. SG17. NCBI lineage: Bacteria > Pseudomonadati > Myxococcota > Myxococcia > Myxococcales > Anaeromyxobacteraceae > Anaeromyxobacter > Anaeromyxobacter sp. SG17. The sequence goes on along the minus strand of NZ_JALCYX010000004.1, from coordinate 89,871 downwards.
CGCGTACCTCGGGATGACGCTCCTCACGTCGTTCCTCCTCCACGATCACCTCGGCCTCGCGCTCGCGCTCGTCGTGCTGGCGGTGATGGTGATGGGGCTCGTCGCCGTCATCGGGGTGATCCTGGAGCGGGCCGCTTACCGGCCGCTGCGGGAGTCGCCGCGCCTGTCGGCGGTGGTCTCGGCGCTGGGCGCCTCGATCTTCCTCCAGAACGCCCTCATGCTCGTCTACGGCGCCCGGTACCAGGTCTACCCGGACGTCCTCCCGCAGACGACGGTCTCGTTCCTCGGCCAGCAGATGCCGGTGATGCGCCTCGCGGTCGTGCTGGTGTCCGTCACCATCATGGCGGCCCTCTACCTGTTCGTGCAGAAGACCAAGGTCGGCACCGCCATCCGGGCCGCCGCCATCGACCAGGGCGCGGCGCGGCTCATGGGCATCGACGTGAACAAGGTGGTCACGATCGTCTTCGTGATCGGCCCCGCCCTCGGCGGCGGGGCGGGCCTCCTCGTCGGGCTCTACTACGGCCAGATCAGCTTCACGATGGGCTGGATCTACGGGATGAAGGCGTTCACCGCCGCCATCCTGGGCGGGATCGGCAACATCCCCGGCGCGATGGTGGGCGGGCTCCTGCTCGGCGTCGTCGAGGCGCTCGGCGCGGCCTACCTCTCCATCGCCTGGAAGGACGCGTTCGCCTTCCTCGTGCTCATCCTCATCCTCATCGTGCGTCCGTCCGGCCTGCTCGGCGAGCGCGTGGCGGAGAAGGTCTGATGGCGGCCCGGACCACCACCCGCCTCGCGGTCGGGTACGCCCTCGCGGCCGCGTTCATCGTGGCGGCGCCCCGCTTCCTCGACGCGTACTGGCTCGACGTGCTGAACAGCGTCGGGCTCTACGTCCTCCTGGCGCTGAGCCTGAACCTCATCCTCGGCGACGCGGGGCTCTTCAACATGGGGCACGCGGCGTTCTACGCGGTGGGCGCCTTCACCGCCGCGATCCTCAACACGAGGTACCAGATCCCGATCCTCTGGACGCTCCCGGCGAGCGCCGTGGTGGCGGCGGTCTTCGCGGCGCTGGTGGCCCGTCCCGTCGTCCACCTGCGCGGCGACTACCTGCTCGTGGTGACCATCGGGCTCGGCGAGATCGTGCGGATCGCGCTCGTGAACGACGTGTTCGGGCTCACTGGCGGGGCGAACGGGATCTTCGGCATCTCCCGCCCGATGGTGTTCGGCTACAAGATCCGCCGCCCGCACGAGTTCCTCTACCTGATCTGGGCCTTCGTGGCGGTCACCGTGCTCCTGTTCCACCGCCTCGAGCAGTCGCGCTTCGGCCGCGCCCTCAACTACCTCCGCGAGGACCCCGTCGCCGCCGAGGGCAGCGGCGTGAACACCGCCCGCTACCGCCTGCTCGCCTTCGCGCTCGGCGCCGCCTGGGCCGGCATGACCGGCACCCTCTACGCCGCGAAGATGACCATCATCTCCCCCGAGTCGTTCGGGTTCTGGGAGTCGGTGGTCCTCTTCCTCATGGTGATCCTCGGCGGCTCGGGCTCCATCCCCGGCGTCATCGTGGGCGCGGTGCTCGTGGTGGTGCTCCCCGAGGTGTTCCGCGGCTTCGCGAGCGCGCGCATGCTCGTCTTCGGCCTCGTGATGATGGTGATGATGGTCGTCCGGCCCCAGGGGCTCCTCCCGTTCCGGCTCCTCCGCTTCAAGGAGTCCGACGTGCGCCGGGCAGGAGCGTCGTCGTGAGCGCGCTGCTCGAGGTCCGCGGCGTCACGAAGAGCTTCGGCGGGCTCACCGCCGTGAGCGACGTCACGTTCGACGTCCAGGCAGGCTCGGTCGTCGGCCTCATCGGGCCGAACGGCGCCGGGAAGACCACCACCTTCAACCTCATCACCGGCAACTACCGCGCCGACCACGGGACGATCCGCTTCCAGGACCGGGCGATCGACCGGATGCGGACGCACAAGATCGTGCAGGCGGGGATCGCCCGCACCTTCCAGAACGTCCGGCTCTTCCAGCAGCTCTCGGCCGTCGAGAACGTCCTCGCCGGGCGCCACTGCCGCACGCGGAGCGGCGCGCTCGGCGCGCTCCTCCGCCCGCCCTGGCAGGTCCGCGAGGAGCGCGAGGCCGCGGCGCGGGCGGTGGACGAGCTCGCCTTCGTCGGCCTGCGCGGGCGCGCCATGGAGCTCGCGAAGAACCTCGCCTACGGCGACCAGCGGCGCCTCGAGATCGCCCGGGCGCTCGCCGCGGACCCGCGGCTCGTGATCCTGGACGAGCCGGCAGGCGGGATGAACGAGCAGGAGACCGAGGAGCTCATCGGCCTCATCGGCCGGATCCGGGCGCGCGGCATCACCATCCTGCTCATCGAGCACGACATGAGCCTCGTGATGCGGGCCTGCGAGCACATCGTGGTGCTCGAGTACGGACAGAAGATCGCCGAGGGCTCCCCGGCCGCGATCCAGGTGAACCCGCGGGTCATCGAGGCGTACCTCGGCACGGAGGAGGTCTAGTGGACGCGCCGCTCCTCGAGACGCGCGGCCTGCGGGTCAAGTACGGCAACGTCGAGGCCCTGCACGGCATCGACCTCGCCGTCCGGCAGGGCGAGATCGTCAGCATCCTCGGCGCGAACGGCGCCGGGAAGTCCACCACCCTCCGCGCCATCAGCGGCCTCCTGCGCCCCTCGGGCGGCGAGATCCGCTACGACGGCAAGCCGGCGGCCGGCATCCCGGCGCACGAGCGGGTGCGGCTCGGGATCGCCCAGGCGCCGGAGGGCAGGCGCATCTTCGGCACGCTGACCGTGCGGGAGAACCTCGTCCTCGGGGCGTTCACCCGCTCCGACAAGGACGAGATCGCCGCCACCGCCGCCTGGATCTACAAGCTCTTCCCGGTCCTCGAGACGCGCCGGCTGCAGCTCGCCGGCACCCTCTCCGGCGGCGAGCAGCAGATGCTCGCCATCGGGCGGGCCCTGATGGCGAAGCCGCGCGTGCTCCTCCTCGACGAGCCGTCCCTCGGCCTCGCCCCGCTGCTCGTGAAGGCCATCTTCCGCACGCTGCGCGAGATCAACGAGCAGACGGGCGTGACGGTGGTGCTGGTGGAGCAGAACGCCCGCGCGGCGCTCAAGCTCGCCCACCGCGGCTACGTGATGGAGGTCGGCCGGATCGTGCTCGAGGGCCCGGCCGCGACCCTCGCGTCCGATCCGAAGGTGCAGGCGGCCTACCTCGGCGGGAAGACCGGCGCGTAGAGCTCCTGGAGCCGCAGGCGTGGACCTTGCGCGCGGTGGAGCAGGCAGCGGCCCCCGCGTCGAAGGATCGCCTCCCAATCAATAGCGGAGCGCCACGCCGAGGGCCGCGCCGGGGGCTCCGCGTCCCGGCGCGATCGGGAGCAGGGCCGGCATCGCCGTGACGGGCGGCGGCAGTGCCCGCAGCGCGCGCTCTGCCTCGCGGTGGCGCCGGCCGGAGAAGGTGAACGGGAGGATCACTCCCCCCACCCGGGAGCCGAGGATGAGCGCCGCGCCCGTCCCCAAGAGCACGGACCCGCTGCGGCTGGGCTGCGAGGTCCCGAACGCCGAGAGGACGCCCGCGAAGAAGAGCGTCGAGCCTGCAAAGTCCGCCGCCGCGAGCCACGCGCCGCGCGGGTCACGCGACGCGAGAGAGCCGAGCCCGTATCCCGGGTAGAGGTTGAGGAGCGGGGCCCACCAGCGGATCCCCTCCTCGAGCCCGTCGAGCAGCCGGGCCCGCTCCGCGTGCGTGAGCCGCACGAAGCGTGCGTCGCTCGCGATGACGCTGCCCGCGTCGTACGGACTCTCGGCGCGGAGGGCGGCGACGAGAGCCGGGACGGCGTCCGCGCCGTCTCGCTCGAGCGTCAGCGCGGCAGTGCTCTCGGCGTCCCCCTGCGTCGCCTCGGGCTCATCGTCCCAGGCGCCCGTCGGTGGCTCGGGATCGTGACGCGGTTCTGCCGGCGTCGAGGCGGAGACCAGGAGCGCGGCGATGCAGGGCAGGACGGCGTGCATGCGACCGATCGTACCGCACGCGATGCAGGTTCGATCCGCCTTCGAGCACGCCCCGAGCTCGGCGGCAACGCTCGGGAGGATTCTCCCTGGCCGGCGAGCGTCTCTTCACGGGGCCCGACGGTCGCGTCCCGTCACCCCGCCTGACGCCGAGCCAGCGCGAGCGCCTCGAACGAGTAGATCGCGAGCGAGAGCCAGATGCAGCCGAAGGTCAGGGCGTGCGCCGCGGAGAACGGCTCCCGGAAGACGAGCACGGCGATGGCGAACTGGACGGTCGGGTTCACGTACTGGAGGAGCCCGATCGTGGAGAGCCGGAGCCGCTGGACGCCGAGGGCGAACAGCATGAGCGGGATCGCGGTCACCACCCCGCTCGCGGCGAGGAAGATCGTCACGCGTGCGCTCGCGCCGAGGTGGCCCGCGTGCGCGGCCCCCAGCGCCGCGAGGTAGATCGCCGCGACGGGCGTGAGGAGCGCCACCTCCCCGAGGAGCCCGGCGGTCGCGTCCACCCGCACCCGCTTGCGGATGAGCCCGTACAGCCCGAAGGTCAGCGCGAGGGCCAGCGCGACCCACGGGAACGTCCCGGCGCGGACGACGAGCGCGACCACGCCCAGGGCCGCGAGGATCACCGCGATCCGCTGCGCGCGCGTGAGCGGCTCCCGCAGAAACACCACGCCGAGGACCACCGAGACGAGCGGGTTCACGAAGTAGCCGAGGCTCGCCTCCAGGACGCGCCCCGCGTTCACGGCCCAGACGTAGACGAGCCAGTTGGCCGAGATGAAGAGCGCGCTCGCGGCGAGGCTCGGAAGCGTCCCCGGCGCGCGGAGCTGCCGGAGGACGTCCGCCCAGCGCCGCTTCAGCGTCACGAGCGCCGCCACGAACAGCGTCGAGCAGACGATGCGGTAGGCTAGGATCTCGGGGGCGGGCACGCCGGCGAGGGCGTGGAAGTAGAGCGGGAACAGCCCCCACATGAGATACGCGGCCGCGGCGTAGCCGACCCCAGCCGCGCCGCGGGACCCTTCCGCGGGGACCGTCACCGGGACGCCGCCTCGACGCGCGAGAGGAGCAGCACGGCGCCGAGGATGAGCGCCCCGCCCGCGGCGCGCACGAGGGTCACCTGCTCGCCGAGCAGGACGGCGGCGAGGACGAGCGTGGTCACGGGCTCGAGGGTCGAGTAGACGGAGGCCCGCACCGGACCGAGCCGCTCGAGCCCGGCCAGGAAGAACGCGACGGCGAGCACGGTGCAGATCACCGCGATGGCGAGGACCGCGGCCCAGCCCACCGGCGTCCGCGGCAGCTGCGGGCCGCGCAGCAGGACCACGCCCGCGAAGACCACCGCCGCGGCCGAGCTGACCACCGTGGTCGAGGCGGTCGGCGTGATGCCGGCCGGGAGCCGGCCGCCGGTGAGGATGTAGACCGAGTAGATGAGCGCCGCGAGCACGCCGAAGAAGATCCCGAGCGGCGACCCGTCCACCGCCCGCCCGATGGTGAGCAGGCTCCCGAGGAGCGCCATGACGATGGCGACGAGCTGCGCGCCGGAGAGCGGGTGGCGGAGGACGACGCGCGCCAGGATCGCGACGAGGGCCGGGTAGAGGTACAGGAGCAGCGCCGCGAGCCCGGCCGACGCGAGGCTCACCGCGGTGAAGTACGAGAACGCCTGCCCGGCGTACCCGATCGCCCCCATGCCGACGAGCATGGCGAGCCCCTTGCCCCGCGGGACCCGGGCGCCGCGGAGCGCGAGCACGATCCACATGAGGGCGGCGGCGATCGTGAAGCGGAGCAGGAGGAGCGTCGAGGTGTCCACGCCCGACGCGTAGGCGAGGCGCGCGAAGATGGGCAGCGTGCCGAAGCTCACCGCGGACGCCGCCACGTAGGCGACCCCCAGCGCCGTGCCGCGCCCGCGCGGAGGCCGCGCGGGGGCCCCCGGCGGCACTGCCGCCGCGGGGTCCATCACCGTTCGCTCGGGCTCGGTCGCGGGCACGGCGCGAGGACATATCAGCCCGCGCGGAGCGGGGCAAAGGGCGCGGATCGCGACGGGCTCGGCCCAGGCGAGCAACGCCGTCACCGCGCGAGCGCGCTCAGCGCGCCGAGGCCCACGTAGATCGCGCCGCTCAGGTAGCGCTCCCTGCGCGCGAACGCGGGGTTCCGGCGCAACCAGCCCCCGAGCCCACCGGCGACGAGCACGTAGCCGCTGTCGGTGACGACGGCGAGCGCCACGAAGAGGAGGCCCAGGGCCAGGACCTGCGCCGCCATCGACGCGCGCGCGGGATCCGCGAACTGGGGCAGGAAGGCGAGGAAGAAGAGCGCCGTCTTGGGGTTGAGCGCGGCCACCAGGAAGCCCTGGCGGAGGATCGAGCGCGGCGCGGCGGGCGCCGCCCCTGCGTCCGCGGCCCCCAGCGAACCGCCGCGGTCGAGCACCCGGCGAACGCCGAGGAGCACGAGGTAGGCGGCCCCGAGGTACCTCACGAAGGAGAAGGCCACCGGCGACGACGCGAGCAGCGCCGCCAGGCCGAGCGCGGCCGCGGCGGCGTGGACGGTGTTCCCGAGCCCCACCCCCAGCACCGACAGGAACCCGGCGCGCCGGCCGAGGCTCATGCTGCGCGCCACGATGAACAGCACCGCCGGGCCGGGCGTGAGCGTGAGGGCGAGCGTGGCGGCGACGAAGAGCGCGAGCTTCTGCGGGGGGATGACCATCGCGGCGCGCTCGTCAGGCCAGGGCCTGCAGGGTCCACAGCACCGCCATCCCGACCGCGATGGTGAGGACCACGTTCCGCGTGCGCCACGCGACGAGGGCCGCGACGACGCCCGCCACGAGCCGGAGGTTCCCGGGGCGCAGGTCGAGCGCGCCGTCGCGCACGAGCAGCTCCGGGAAGACGATCGCCGAGAGCACGGCGGGCGGGACGAAGCGCAGCGCGTGGGTGACGATGGGCGGCAGCTCCACCTTCCCGAGGAGCAGGATGAAGGAGAGCCGGATCGCGAAGGTGACGAGCCCGGCGACGGCGAGGGCGGGCAGCCAGCTCATGCCCGCCTCGCGTCCACGAACAGCCCGACGAGGATCCCCACCAGCGCGGCGAGCACCAGGCCGAGCTTGTAGGGCAGCCCCACCACCATGACCGCGAGGAGGCCGGCGGCGATCGCGGCGGCGGCGGCCGCCACGTCCTTCAGCGCCGGGATGACGAGCGCGATGAAGGTGAGGGCGAGGGTGAAGTCGAGCGACCAGCTCCGCGGCACGGCCGCGCCGAGGAACACCCCCGCGGCGGTGCTGGCCTGCCAGGCGGCCCAGAGGGTCACGCCGGCCCCGAGGAAGTACCAGTGGAGGTGCGGCGCGACGTCGGGCCGGTCGCCGTCGCGCGCGTAGCGCGAGGCCGCGACGGCGTAGGCCTCGTCGGTGAGGAGGTAGGCGAGGAGCACCTTCCAGCCGGTCCCGAGGTGCTTGAGGCGCGGCGCGACCGAGGCGCTGTACAGCGCGTGGCGCAGGTTCACGACGAACACCGTCACGACGAGGACCACCGCCGGCGTGCCCTCGCGGATGAGCTGCGTCGCGATGAACTGCGCCGACCCGGCGAACACCACCGACGACATCGCCTGGGCGGTGAGCGCGGGGAGCCCCGCGCCGAGCGCGAGCAGGCCGTAGATCATCCCGAAGGGCGCGACGCCGAGCAGGATGGGGAGCTCGTCGCGGCAGCCGGCCAGGAACTCCCGGCCCTGCGCCGAGCGTGGTGAGGCGATGGACATCCCCGGAAGATAGCCTCCCGGCGCGCGCGTGGACACACCGCGCGCGCGTGGCCCGTCACTCCCCGAGATACGCCTTGCGGACCTCCGGCGAGGCGAGCAGCTCCTTGCCGGTCCCCTGCATCACGACGTTGCCGGTCTCGAGCACGTAGGCCCGGTGCGCGAGCTGGAGCGCCTTGTGGGCGTTCTGCTCGACGAGGAGCAGCGAGACGCCGGAGGCGTTCACCTCGCGCAGCACGCTGAAGATGCGCTCGACGACCTGCGGCGCGAGCCCCAGGGACGGCTCGTCGAGCAGCATCAGCTTGGGCCGGCTCATGAGCGCGCGGGCGACGGCCAGCATCTGCTGCTCGCCGCCCGAGAGCGTGCCCGCCACCTGGTTGCGGCGCTCGGCGAGGATGGGGAAGAGCGAGAACTGCCGCTCGGCGTCCTGGGCGATCCCGGCCCGGTCGCTCCGGAGGTACGCGCCGAGGTCGAGGTTCTCGCGCACCGTGAGGTTGAGGAAGATCCCCCGCCCCTCCGGCGCGTGGGCCATGCCGCGCGCCACGAGCGCGTGCGAGGGGAGCCGCGTGACGTCCTCCCCCTTGAAGTGGATCGCGCCGGTGCTCGGCTTGAGCATCTTCGACACGGCGCGGAGGGTGGTGGTCTTGCCCGCGCCGTTCGCGCCGATGAGCGCCACGACCTGGCCCTGCGAGACCTCGAGGGAGACCCCGCGCAGCGCCTCGATGGCGCCGTAGTGGACCCGCAGGTCCTTCACCTGGAGGATGAGGCCGTCGCCGCTCATCGCGCGCCCTCCGGGGTGATCGCGATGTGCTTCTCCTCGAGGTACGCGTCGCCGAGGTAGGCCTCGATCACCTTCGGGTTCTTCCGGATGGCCTCGGGCTTGCCCTGCGCGATGGTCACGCCGTGGTCGAGCACGAGGAGCCGCTCGGAGACGCCCATCACGAGCCGCATGTCGTGCTCGATGACGAGGATCGAGATGCCGAACCGATCGCGGATGTTGCGGATGAGCTGCATGAGCTCGACCTTCTCGGCGGCGTTCATGCCGGCCGCCGGCTCGTCGAGGCAGAGCACCTTCGGGCCGGTCGCGAGCGCCCGGGCGATCTCCAGCCGGCGCTGCTCGCCGTAGGGCAGGTTGCGGGAGATCTCGTCGCGCCGGTGCGAGAGCCCCATCACCTTCAGGTACTCCTCGGCGCGGGAGAGGATGCGGGACTCCTCGGTGCGGTGGCGCGCGGTGAGGAACAGCGCGTCGAAGAAGCCGCTCGTCGCCCGCGCGTGGCAGGCGACCCGGACGTTGTCGAGCGCGGTGAGCTGCTTGTAGAGGCGGATGTTCTGGAAGGTGCGGGCGACGCCCTTCCCGCAGATCTCGTGCGGGCGCTGGGCGTTCACGAGCTCGCCGGACACCCGGACCTCGCCCTCGCTGGGCGTGTAGACGCCGGTGATGGCGTTGAAGGCGGTGGTCTTGCCGGCGCCGTTCGGGCCGATGAGGCCGACGAGCTCGCCGGGCTCCATCACCAGGTTGAACTCGGAGAGGGCCTTGAGCCCCCCGAACCGCATGGTGACCGACTTCGCCTCGAGGGGCGCGCTCATACGACCCCCTTGGTCGAGTCGTCGCGGACCTCGGTCGGCGAGGCGCCGGCGGGTCCCGTCGCGGCGAGCTGCCGGGTCCGGAACAGCCGGCGGACGATGGCGAGGTCCCAGATCTCCCGCGTCCCGAAGATCCCCTGCGGGCGGAGCAGCATGAGCGCGATGAGGAGGATCGCGTAGACGACCATGCGGTAGGCCTGGAACTCGCGGAGCAGCTCCAGCGCGATGGTGAGGGTGCAGGCGGCGACGATCGAGCCCGTGATGGAGCCGAGGCCGCCGAGCACCACCATCACCACCACCTCGATGGAGCGGACGAAGGTGAACATGCGCGGCGTGGCGAGCAGGATGGCGTGCGAGATGAGCGCGCCGGCGAGGCCGGCGTACGCGGCCGAGATGACGAACGCCCGCACCTTGTAGCCGGTGGTGTCCACGCCCATCGCCTCGGCCGCGACCTCGTCCTCGCGGATGGCGAACAGCGCCCGGCCCTGGGTCGAGACCGCGAGCCGGCGCGCCATCACCACGGTGGCGATGGCCGAGACGCCCACCCACACGAGGTTGGTCCGCGGGGGCAGGCCGGAGAGGCCCGTCGCCTGCCCGAGGGTCTTCATGTTCTCGATGACGGAGCGGATGATCTCGCCGAACCCCAGCGTGACGATGGCGAGGTAGTCGCCGCGCAGGCGCAGGGAGGGCATGCCCACCAGGAAGCCGGCGAGCGCCGCGGTGGCCATGCCCGCGCTGAGCGCCAGGGCGAAGATGGCCTGATCGGAGAAGGCCTGCGGGACGAAGGGGAGGTCCACGCCCACGAGCCCGGTGGTGATCTTCGCGGCGGTGTACGCGCCCACCGCCATGAACCCGGCGTGCCCGAGCGAGAACTGCCCGGTGAAGCCGTTCACCACGTTGAGCGAGACCGCCAGCACGACGTTCACGCCGACGCTCACCAGGATGAGCGCGTAGTCGGGCGGCGTCACCGACTGGATGGCGAAGAGGACGGGCAGCCCCAGTAGGAAGGGCAGGATCGACCGGAACACTGCCTTCGCGCGCGCCACTATACCTTCTCCACGGTGACGCGGCCGAAGAGGCCGGCTGGGCGGATCAGCAGCACGAGGATGAGCACCGTGAACGCGATGGCGTCGCGGTAGGACGAGTCCGTGTAGCCGGCGACGTACTCCTCGGTGAGCCCGAGCAGGAGCCCGCCCGCCATGGCGCCGGGGACGCTCCCGATGCCTCCGAGCACCGCCGCCACGAACGCCTTGAGCCCGGAGATGAGGCCGAAGAGCGGCTCGATCTTGGGGCGCGAGGAGGCGTTGATGATGCCTGCCGCCGCGGCGAGCGCGCTGCCCAGCATGAAGGTCCAGGAGATGATCCGGTTCACGGGGATCCCCATGAGGCCGGCGACCTGCGGATCGAAGGAGACGGCGCGCATCGCGGTGCCGAAGCGCGTGCGGTAGACGATGAACTGGAGCACGAGCATCAGCCCGAGCGCGACCCCGAGCCCGAGCAGATCGATCTTGGGCATCGTCGCGCCGAGGACCTCGATGGAGCGCTCGCCGCCGAAGTCGATGAGCGGCGGGAAGAAGCGCGGGCTCGGGCCGGGCGGGAACTGCACCGGGGTGCGGATCCAGGGCGACAGCTGGAACCCGTACTCGAGCAGGAACGAGACGCCGATGGCCGTGATGAGCGCGGTCAGCCGCGCCCGGTGGCGGAGCGGCCGGTAGGCGAAGCGCTCGATCACGAACCCGAGCAGCGCGCACGCGATCATCGCGCCCAGCGTGACGTACGCCGCCCGGAAGAACGACGGCTCGCCTCCCCCGCCGACGATCCCCAGGTAGTAGCCCGAGAACGCGCCCACCATGTAGACGTCGCCGTGGGCGAAGTTGATGAGCTTCAGGACGCCGTACACCATCGTGTAGCCGAGCGCGATCAGGGCGTAGATCGTCCCGACGGAGAGGCCGTTCACGAAGTGCTGAAGGAACTCGGTCACGCGGGCCACCCGGGGAAATGGGGTGCGACACCATAGAGAAGGGAAGGGGCCTCGATCAACCCCTCCCCTTCTCTACGGAAGGCGGAGCCCTACGGCTCGACGGTCGTGACGTACTTCGGGGTGTTCTTCTCGATGCCGATCACGACGGCCGACTTCACGGCGTTGTGATCCGCGTCGAGCGTGATGTTGCCCGCCACGCCGTGGAAGCCCTTCGTCTGCTCGATGGCGTCGCGGATCGCCGGGCCCGTGAGGTCCTTGGCGCGGTTCATGGAGTCGATGGCGACGAGGGCCGCGTCGTAGCCGAGGGCGGCGAGCGCGTCCGGCACGGAGCCGTAGGTGTCCTTGTACTTCTTCACGAAGTTCTGGACCCGCGGGTCCGGGTTCTCGTGGGTGTAGTGGTTCGAGAAGTACGAGCCGTCGAGCGCGCCCTGGGCGATCTCGTACAGCTTGGCCGAGTCCCAGCCGTCGCCGCCGGCGAGGGGACCCTTGAATCCCAGCTCGCGGGCCTGGCGGCCGATGAGCGCGACGTCGGTGTAGTAGGCGGGGACGTAGATGAGCTGGGGGTTCTTGTTCTTGATGGCGGTGAGCTGGGCCTTGAAGTCCTGGTCACCGGCCTTGAAGCTCTGGTCGCTCACGACCTCGCCGCCGAGCTCCTTGAACTTGGCGGAGAAGTAGTCGGCGAGGCCGACCGAGTAGTCGTTCCCGACGTCGCGGAGGATGGCCACCCGCTTCAGCTTCAGGTTCTCGTGGGCGAACTTCGCCATCACGGTGCCCTGGAACGGATCGATGAAGCAGACGCGGAAGACGTAGGGCCGGGTCTTCGTGCCGTCCTTCGTGACGCGCGGGTTCGTCGAGGTCGGGGAGATCTGCGGGACCTTGTTGGTGTCCGCGATCGGCGCGATCGCGAGCGAGCGGCTGGAGGCCACCTCGCCGAGGAGCACCGCGACCTTGTCCTGCACGATGAGGCGCGTCGCGGCGACCGCGGCCTCCTCGGGCTTGCCCTGGTCGTCATACGTCTTGAGCGCGAGCTTCTTGCCCTTCACGCCGCCGTTCGCGTTCGCCTCGGCGATCGCGAGCTTGATGGCGTTGTCCGTCGACTCGCCGAACGTCGCCTGCTCGCCGGTGAGGGACGCGACGTGCCCGATGAGGATCGTGTCCGACGGTGCCGCCGCCTGCTGCTGACCCGCAGCGGCGGGTTCCTGCTTCTTCTCGCAACCGGCTACGGCCAGGACCAGTGCCGAAACCGCCAACGCTCGCGCGAAACGCATGGGAGCCTCCAGGGGTGAAGAAACGGAAGCTTCCGTCATACAGAACGCATTTGTCATGGGCAATGTGCAACGCGCTTCCTGGCCCGCGGCGCCGTCCCGGGCGGTGCTCGTTTCGCGGGCACCCTCCTCACCCCCGGTTCTTTGCGCACCGCGCCGAGGTGACGACGAAAACGAGGGGGGCGGCGGCCTCGCTCGGCCACCGCCCCCCTCGGAAACCACCCGCCCCGCCTAGAAGAAGGTGTAGCGAGCGAGCGCGTTGACGCGGTGCTGCGTGCCCACGTCGTTGGACGGATCGGCGAGGGCCGCGGCGAAGACGGTCCGGCGGCCGTAAGCGTACTCGAGGCCGAGCTCGACGTTCTTCACCGGGCTGTAGAACGAGTTCACGTAGCCGGCGTCGATGCGCTTGTTCGACAGGGGATCGCCCAGCTCGGCCGCGAGCGCGTCGTCCTTGTCGAAGAACGTCTGGGTCCAGATGAGGTTCGAGCGGAAGGTGGGCGACCAGTTGTGGGTGAGGCCCACGTGGTACGCGACCGCGCTCCACAGCTCGATGTCGTTCCCCACGAACGCGGCGCCCTGGAACAGCGTCGTGAACATGTAGCGGCCGATGCCGTCGCCGCCCTGGACCGACCACACCACGCTGTCCAGCTTGCCGAGCTTCACGCTGCCGGAGACGCCGGCGCCCCAGGCCCAGCGGCTGTCGTGCACGCCGGCCGCGGTGCGGCCCTGGTACTCGAAGGTCACGGCGCGCAGGTTCAGGTGGCCGAGCGAGAACGGGACCGTGAGGTTCGCGGAGACGTCCGGGTAGCGGTCGAACTCGCGCCCGACGGTGAGCGTCCCGGGAGCCTTCTCCGTGTTGAGCACCAGGCTCTGCGGGTTCTCGAGGGCGACCGCGAGGGTCGGCCCGCCGAAGTTGGCGGTGTAGCGGACGCCGGGCGAGCGGGTCAGCGCGAACGCGCCGTGCGGGTTGAAGTCCACGGTGTCGGGGAGCGACCCGAGATCCATGAAGTTGGCCCAGGTCTGGCCGACGAGGAACCCGGCGTACTCGCCGTAGGCGTGGCGGATGCGGAAGTTCGTGCCGTTGGTGGTCGCCTCGGTGGAGTAGTTGAAGGCGGACGGCGAGTTGAAGTCGCCCTCGACGCGGACCACGAGGTTGCCGTGGTCGGTCGGCGTGGTGGTGGTGAGGCCGACGCGCGACGTGCGGGCGGTCACGTACAGGCGGTCCTTGTCGCGCTCGCCGCGGTCGAGCGGCTGGAACTCGAGGAAGGACGCCCAGTCGTCGCCGCGGATGTCCTCGTCGGCGCCGCTGAAGTCGTAGGTGGCGTCGAGCTCGACGAAGCCGTTGAGCTTGAGCGTGGTGTTGGTGCCGGGGATCTTGAACTCACCGGGCTTCGCGTCCTGGGCGTGGCCGGCGGCGGGCATGGCGAGCGCCGCGCTCACCAGGGCGATCGCCCTGAGCTTCGAGAAGTTCATCGTGCCTCCATTACGTTGGGTGATGCACCTCAGTACCGGGCTGCAGAGTGCGCGGCATTGAAGCACAATCGGAGGCTCCCGTTCACCCGCCTCGCGCTTTTTTCTCGAAGGGCAAGCAACCGCGCGTCACGACGACGACGCGCCGCGCAAGTGAAAGCCGAGGGTTGCGTGCGATCAAGGACGGCGCGTCAGCGCGCCGCGACCCGGCCTCACGCCTGTCCGGCGGAGCCCGGCGCCATCGGGGACGCCGAGGAGGCGGCGGCGCGCACCGGCGCTCCGGTCGCGAGCCAGGAGCCGGCGAGGATGAGCAAGAACCCGATGACCGTGCCCGCCGTCAGCGGCTCACCCAGCACGGCGACCCCCGCGGCTACGGCGACCGCCGGATTGACGTACGCGACCACGGTGGCCCGCACCGGCCCGACCTCGGCGATGAGCCGGAAGAAGAGCACGAAGGCGAGCGCCGTGCAGAGCACCCCGAGCACGACCACCGAGAGGATCGCCTCGATCGACGGCAGCGCGGCGGGGAGCTGGGCGATCCCGAACGGCGCGTACCCCACGGCGCCCAGCACGAGCGACACCGCCACCACGTCCAGGGTCCGCACGTCGGTGAGGCGCCGGGACACGACCATGGGGCCCACCGCGTAGCCGATCACCACGAGCACCATCTCGCCCACCGCGCGCAGGTCTCCCCCGCGCACGTCGAGGCCGAGCAGCGCGACCACGCCCGCGAGCCCGACCCAGAGCCCGGCGAGACGGCGTCCTCCGAGCGGCTCGGGGACCCCGCTCAGGCGGGCCAGCACGACGCCGACCAGCGGCACCGACGCGACGAGGAGGCCCGCGAGGGAGCTCGGCAGGTGGCGCTCGGCGTCGGAGAGCAGGAGCCACGGGACCGCGAGCTCCGCCACGGTGAACAGCACGATGGGGCGCCAGCGCGGCAGGAGGGCGCGCAGGTCGCCCCGGGAGAGGAGCACCACCGGCAGGAGGACGAGCGCGCCGATGGCGGTGCGCAGGAAGACGAGGCTCGCCGGGGTGATCTCCCGGACCGCGACCTTGATGAGCAGGTACGGGATCCCCCAGATCACGCACAGCGCGACGAACAGCAGCCAGCCTCGACGGGACAAGGGTGCCACCCTCCTCGCCTCCGGGACCCCGGACGCTCGAGGCACGTGTACCGGAATCCGGGCCTCGACGCTCGCGCGGAGATGCACGGGGCCCGTGCACGGATGCACGCCCGTCAGGTCCGCTTGACCCGCTGCAGGAACTGCCGCGTCCGCTCGTGGCGCGTGCGCTGGAAGACGTCCTCGGCCGCGCCCTCCTCCACGATGCGCCCCTCGTCCATGAAGATCACGCGCTGGGCGACCTCGCGCGCGAAGCCCATCTCGTGGGTGACGACGAGCATCGTCACGCCGTCGCGGGCGAGGCCGCGCATCACGTCGAGGACCTCGCCCACGAGCTCCGGGTCGAGCGCCGAGGTCGGCTCGTCGAAGAGGATGACGTCGGGCTCGAGCGCGAGCGCCCGGGCGATGCCGACCCGCTGCTGCTGGCCGCCGGAGAGCTGGGACGGGAAGTAGGAGAGCCGGTTCGAGAGACCGACGCGCGCGAGGACCCGCTCGCTCGCGGCGCGGGCCTCGGCGCGCGGGAGCTTCCTCACCACGAGGAGCCCCTCCATCACGTTCTCGAGCGCGGTCTTGTTGCGGAACAGGTGGTAGTGCTGGAACACCATGGCGGTCCGCCGCCGCAGCGCCGCCGCCTCCGCCTTCGTGGCCCGGTGGGCGTCCACGGTGAGATCGCCGACGCGGATCGTCCCGCCGTCCGGGCGCTCGAGGAAGTTCACGCAGCGCAGCAGCGTGGACTTGCCGGAGCCGCTCGGCCCGAGGATGACGACGGACTCGCCCTCGTGGACCTCGAGGCTCACGCCCCGCAGGGCTGGCACGCCGTTGAACGCCTTCGTGACGTCGCGGAGCTCGATCATGCCGGCGAGAGCCCCTCGTACCGCCTCACCCGGCGCTCCAGCACCGCCATGCCCCGCTCGATGCCGATGCAGATGACCCAGTAGACGAGCGCGGCCACCAGGTAGACCTCGAAGAACTGCAGCCCGCGCGCCGCCTGGATCTTCGCCTCCCCCATGAGCTCCACCACCGACACGAGGAAGGCGAGCGAGGTGTCCTTGAGCAGCGCGATGACGGTGTTCCCGAGGCTCGGCAGGGCGATGGTGAGCGCCTGGGGGAGCACGATCCGGCGCATGCCTTGCCAGCGCGTCATCCCCACCGAGAGCGCCGCCTCCATCTGCCCCCGGTCGATCGCCTCGATCGCCGCGCGGAAGGTCTCGGAGGCGTAGGCCCCGACGTTCAGCGTGAACGCGAGGTAGATGAAGGCGATGGCCGGGATGCTGCTCACGTCGAGGGACCAGCCGTAGCGGTCGCCGAGGTGGTTCAGCACCTTCGGCAGGCCGTAGTAGGCGAGGTAGATCTGCACGAGGAGCGGCGTGCCGCGCATGAACGAGACGTAGAGCGCCGCCACGTGCCGGAGCACCGGGACGCGGGAGATCCGGACGAGGGCGGTGGCGAGCGCGAGCGGCAGCGCCAGGCTCATCGACACCACGGTCACGTTCAGGGTGACCGGCAGCGCCCGCAGGAGCGCGGGCACCACCGACACCATGAAGGGATAGTCGAGCAGCGGCTCCATGCCGGCGGCGTCCACGGGCGGGAGGGAGCGCTAGCGCGTGTAGTCGGCGCCGAACCACTTCACGGAGAGCTTCGCGAGCGTGCCGTCCCGCTTGGCCGCGGCGATGGCCGCGTCGAGGCGCTTCACGAGCGCCTCGCCCTCCGGCCCCTTGCGGACCACGAAGTGCGAGGGGACGAGCGCGAGCGGCGCCCCGACCAGCTTCACGGGGAGCGCGAGCTTCTTGACGTTGTACCCCACCGTCAGGCGGTCGTTCACGGTCGCGTCGAGGCGGCCCGCGACGATGTCCTGGAGGACGGTGGTGAGGGTCCCGTCGTAGTACTTGATGTCGATGGGCGGGGTGTGGCTCGCGTTGTAGGCCTCGAGCAGCTTGCTGTAGTTGCTGCCGACGCCGGTGCCGACCTTCAGGCCCGCGAGGCTCTCGAGCCCGGAGAACGTCCCGGCGCGCCCTTCCTTGACGATGATCTGTGCGCCGGAGACGAGGTAGTCGTCGGTGAAGAGGTACTTCTTCTCGCGCTCGGGCGTCTTGCCGATCTGGTTCGCGACCAGGTCGAACTTCCGCGAGTCGAGCCCGAGGAAGATGCTGTCCCACGGCGTCGGGGCGAACACCGGCTCGAGCCCGGCGCGCCGCGCGATCTCCCGGACGACCTCGACGTCGTAGCCGGTGAGCTTCCCGTCGGCGTCCTGGAACGTGAACGGAGCGTAAACACCCTCGGTGCCGACCTTGAGGGTCTGGGCCGGCGCCGCACGGGCGACGCCGGCGAGCGCGAGGAGTGCGGTGGCGAGGAGCGGGATCGTCCGGACGGCTCTCATGTGGGAGGTCTCCTTCCGTGATAACGGATGCTCATCCTATAGGGGAGATCGAGGCGCCGGGCAACGCGCCGATCGCCCCGCGGAGCCTGCCACGCCGGCCGGCCTCGCGCCGCGGGGGCTCCTCCAGTATAACGGACACCCCGCGTCCAGCCCCCCGCGAAGCACGATGATCGAGCTCCGAGACCTCACGAAGACCTTCCACGCCGAGGGCGGCCCCGTCCACGTCCTCAAGGGCGTCTCCCTCGCCATCCCCAGGGGCGAGGTGTTCGGCGTCATCGGCCGCAGCGGCGCCGGCAAGAGTACGCTCGTCCGCTGCATCAACCTCCTCGAGCGGCCCACGTCGGGTCGCGTGGTGGTCGAGGGCCGGGAGATCACCGCGCTCCGAGGCCGGGCCCTGCGCGAGGCGCGCCACGCGATCGGGATGATCTTCCAGCACTTCAACCTGCTCTCCTCGCGGACCGCCCTCGACAACGTCGCCCTCCCCCTCGAGCTCGCCGGCCGCTCGCGCGCGGACGCGCGCGCCGCCGCGGCGCCGCTCCTGGAGCTGGTCGGGCTCGCGGGCAAGCACGGCCGCTACCCCGCCGAGCTGTCCGGCGGGGAGAAGCAGCGGGTCGGCATCGCGCGGGCGCTCGCCTCGGAGCCGTCGGTGCTGCTCTGCGACGAGGCCACCTCGGCGCTCGACCCCGAGACCACGCAGGCGATCCTCACCCTGCTCCGCGACATCAACCGGAAGCTCGGGCTCACCATCGTCCTCATCACGCACGAGATGCCGGTCATCAAGGAGATCTGCGACCGGGTGGCGGTGCTGGAGCACGGCGAGATCGTGGAGCTCGGCCCCGTCTTCGACGTCTTCACCTCGCCGACCGCCGAGGTGACCCGGCGCTTCGTCCGCGACCTCGTGGACCGGGCCCTCCCGGCGAACCTCGTCGCGCGCCTGGCGGCGCCGCCCGAGGCCGGCGGCAACCCGGTGCTCCGGATCGTCTTCCGCGGGCCGTCGGCGAACACGCCCGTGATGGCCGAGGTCGTCCGCCGGTTCGGGATCCTGCTCAACATCCTGCAGGCGCAGGTCGACTACATCCAGGGTGAGCCGTACGGGAACATCATCGTCGAGGCGATCGGGCGCGCCGAGGACGTCGCGGCCTCCCTCGAGTTCATCCGCAGCAAGGACCTGAAGGTGGAGGTGCTCGGCCATGTCGCCGGCGATGCTCGGGCTGTTGCTTGACGCGTTCCTCGAGACCCTGCTCATGGTGGCCGTGTCGTCCACCCTGGCGGCGCTCGTCGGCGTGCCGCTGGGCGTCGTCCTGGTCGCCACGAGCCCCGGCCACATCCGGGAGCACCCCCTGCTGAACCGGGTGCTGGGCGCGGTGGTGAACGCCGGCCGCTCGACGCCGTTCATCATCCTGCTCGTGGCCATCATCCCGTTCACGCGGCTCCTCGTCGGCACCTCCATCGGCACGGCGGCGGCCATCGTGCCGCTGACGATCGCGGCCATCCCGTTCGTGGCCCGGCTCGCCGAGGCGGCGCTCCGCGAGGTGGACCCCGGCCTCATCGAGGCCGCGCAGGCCATGGGGGCCTCGCCGATGCAGATCGTGACGAAGGTCCTCGTCCCGGAGGCGCTCCCCGGCCTCGTCGCGGCCCTCACCATCACGGTCGTGAACCTGATCAGCTACTCGGCCATGGCCGGCGCCGTCGGCGGCGGCGGGCTCGGCGACCTCGGCATCCGCTACGGCTACCAGCGCTTCCTGCCGGAGGTCATGCTCGCGGTGGTGGTCGTCCTCATCGTGCTCGTGCAGGGGGTCCAGTCGGTCGGTGATCGCGTGGCGCAGCGGCTCAACAAGCGGCTCGTGCGCTCGCGGCCGAACGCCTAGGCGCCGCGGGGCGGAGGCGGTTCGGGCGCCTTCGACGAAGAGAGGCCCGCCCCAAACCCAGGGGACGGGCCTCGGCTCCGCCGGCGACGCTCCGCTCGGCCCTACCAGCCCGGGACCACGACGCCCGGCCACTTCGTGTCGATGAGCTTGCGCACCTCCGCCGAGTGGTAGGCGGCGACGAGCTTCTTCACCCACGGCTTGTCCTTGTCCGCCTGCCGCACGACGAGGAGGTTCACGTACGGCGAGTCCTTCGCCTCGCGGGCGATGGCGTCCTTGGCCGGGTCGAGCTTCCCCTGGATCGCGTAGTTCGTGTTGATGACGGCGGCGGACACGTCGGGGAGGAAGTTCGGGAGCTGGGCGGCGTCCGCCTCCACGATCTTCACGTTCTTCTTGTTCTCGACGATGTCGATCGCCGTCGGGGTGATGCCGCTGCCGGGGCGGAGCTTCAGGACCCCGTTCGCCTGCAGGAGCAGGAGCGCCCGGCCTCCGTTCGACGGATCGTTGGGGATGGCGATCTTGGCGCCCTGGGGCAGCTCCGCGAGCGACTTGATCTTGCGGGAGTACACGCCCATCGGGAAGACCACGCTCTTCGCCACGCCGACGAGCTTGTAGCCGCGCGCCTTCACCTGCTCGTCGAGGTACGGCTGGTGCTGGAACGAGTTGGCGTCCAGGTCGCCCTGGTCGAGCGCCGGGTTCTGCTGGGCGTAGTCCGAGAGCTCGATGACCTTGAGCTCGATGCCGTCCTTCGCGACGAGCGTCTTCACCAGCTCGGCGATCTCGGCGTGAGGCCCGTTCTCCACGCCGAGCTTGATGACCTGCCCCGCCGCAGCGGGGCGGGCGCCCAGCGCGCAGAGCGCGAGCACGGCGGCGGCGAGGGTGCGGATGGTGCGCTTCATGAGTTCCTCTCCTGGGCGGCCGGGGCCGCGCGTCGATGCGACCCCGTCTTCCTAAATGACGGACGTGCGTCCGGTCAAGCGGATAACGCCGGGGGGCTCCGCGCGCGGCTCCGCTCGGCTAACGGCGGAGCGCGAGGAGCGCGATCACGCCGGCCACGAGCCCCCAGAAGGCCGACCCGATCCCGAACAGCGAGACCCCGGAGGCGGTGACGAGGAACGTGAGGAGGGCCGGCTCCCGATCCGACTCGTCACGCACCGCCGCCGCGAGTCCAGCGCCGATCGTGTTCACGAGCGCGAGCCCCGCCACCGCCATCACGAGCTCCTTCGGGAACGCCGCGAACACGGCGCCCACCGTGGCGCCGAAGAGGCCGGTGAGCAGGTAGAAGCCGCCGGCGGCCACGGCGGCCACGTAGCGCCGGTCCTTGTCCGGGTGAGCCTCGTGCCCCATGCAGAGGGCCGCCGTGATCGCGGCGAGGTTGAACGTGTAGCCGCCGAAGGGCGCGAGGAGGACGGTGGTCGCGCCGGTCCAGCCGATGAGGGGCGACACCGGCGTGTCGCCGTACCCGGCCGCGCGCATCACGGCGACCCCCGTCACGTTCTGCGAGGCCATGGTGACGACGAAGAGCGGGATCGCCACGCCGACGAGGGCGCTCGTGCTGAAGGTCGGCGCCGTGAGCACCGGGCGCGTGAGCTCGAGGTGCACGCCCGACAGCCCGAGCAGCCCCAGGGCCGCCGCCACGGCGACGCCCACCGCGAGCACGCCCACCACCGCGTAGCGGGGCCAGAGCCTGCGGCCGACGAGGTAGGCCGCGACCATGGCGAGCGCGAGGCCGAGCTGCGTCCTCATCGCCACGAAGGTGTCCATCCCGAACCGGAGCAGGACCCCGGCCAGCATCCCGGCGGCGATCGGCATCGGGATGCGCGACATGCCGCGCTCGAACCAGCCGGTGACGCCGAAGAGGAGCAGGAGCGCCCCGCAGACGAGGAAGGCGCCGACGGCGGCCGACATCGGCAGGCCGGCCGCGCTGGTCGCGAGGAGCGCCGCCCCGGGCGTGGACCAGGCGGTGACCACCGGCACGCGGTAGCGCAGCGACAGGCCGATGCAGGTGAGCCCCATCCCCAGCCCGAGCGCCCACATCCAGGAGGCGATCTCCGCGGGGCCGGCCCCGCAGGCCCTCGCCGCCTGGAACACGATCACCGCGGAGCTGGTGTAGCCGACGAGGACCGTGACGAAGCCCGCCACGACGGCGGACGCCGAGAGATCGCGGAGGAAGCGCATGGCCCGGCAATGTAGCCCAGCGGCGCGCCGGCGCCGATGGCGAGACGTCAGCGAGTGAAGCGGATCCCGCGCGCGGGGGCGCAGGCCGCGAGCCACCTCACGCGTGCGCCTCGCCGAGGTACGCGTGGCGCACGCGATCGTCCTTCAGGAGGTCCTTGCCCGGCCCGTGGAAGGTGATGCGGCCCGTCTCGAGGACGTAGCCGTAGTCGGCAATCTCGAGCGCCGCCTTCGCGTTCTGCTCGACGAGCAACACGGTGACCCCCTCCGCGTTGATGGCCTTCACGATGTCGAAGATCATCTTCACGATGAGCGGGGCGAGGCCGAGCGACGGCTCGTCCATCATCAGGAGCCGGGGACGGGTCATGAGCGCGCGCCCCACCGCGAGCATCTGCTGCTCGCCGCCGGAGAGCGTGCCGGCCTTCTGGCTCACCCGCTCCTTCAGGCGCGGAAACAGCCCGAACACCTTCTCGCGGTCGGCGGCGATGCCCGGCTTGTCGGACCGCGAGTAGGCGCCGAGCGTCAGGTTCTCGTCCACCGTGAGGTTCGGGAAGACGTGGCGGCCCTCGGGGACGAGGCACACGCCGCGGGACACGATGTCCTTGGTGGGGAGCCCGGTGAGCACCTCGCCGTTCCAGGTGACGGTCCCGCGCGACGGCTTCACGAGCCCGACGATGGACTTGAGGGTGGTGCTCTTGCCCGCGCCGTTCGCGCCGATGAGGCTCACGATGGAGCCGTCGGGCACGTCGAGCGCGATGCCCTGGAGCGCGTGGATGCCGCCGTAATGAGCGGAGAGCTGCTCGACCTTCAGCATCACTGGGCTCCCAGGTACGCTTCGATGACCTTGGGGTCGTTCTGGATCGCGGCCGGATCGCCCTGGGCGATCGTCTGCCCGTACTCGAGGACGTAGATGCGGTGGCAGACCCCCATCACCACCTGCATGTGGTGCTCGATGAGGAGGATGGTCAGGCCGAACTGATCGCGGATCCGCCGGATGAAGTGCATGAGCTCGAGGGACTCCTGCGGGTTCATGCCGGCCGCGGGCTCGTCGAGCAGCAGCATCGTCGGCCGCGTCGCGAGGGCGCGCACGATCTCGAGGCGCCGCTGCTTCCCGTAGGGGAGGCTCGTGGCGAGCTCGTCCGCGTTCGACTCGAGGCCCACCTCGCGCAGCAGGTCGAGGGCGAACGCGCGGGCCTCGGCGTCCCGGCGGCGATAGCCCGGCAGGTGGAGCGTCGCCTCGAAGACGTTGGGGCGGAGCCGCAGGTGGCAGCCGACGAGGACGTTCTCGAGGACCGACATCTCCTTGAAGAGCCGGATGTTCTGGAACGTCCGCGCGACCCCGCGCCTGGCGATCTCGTGGCGCGGCATGCCGGTGATGTCCTCGCCGGCGAAGAGCACCCTCCCCTCCGTGGGCGTGTTCATCCCGGTGATCACGTTGAAGGCGGTGGTCTTCCCGGCGCCGTTCGGCCCGATGAGGCCGACGATCTCGTCCTTCTCGATGCGGACCTCGAGGCGGGAGACGGCGGTGAGGCCGCCGAACCGCATGGTGACGCGCTCGGTGCTAAGCAACGCCATGCGTCCCCCCGTCGGTGCCGGCCGGCCCGCTCCTCCGCCACGGCAGCCTCGCCCTCGACAGCATCGCCCACGAGAACTCGCGGCTGCCCATGAGCCCGCGCTGCCGGAAGATCACGACCGCCATCAGCAGCGCCGAGAACACCACCATGCGCAGGCCCGGGCGCGCGTCGAGCTGGAAGACGCCGAGGTCGAGGGGGCCGTCCAGGAAGCGGAGCGCCTCCATGAGGATCGTCACCGCGATGGAGGCGATCACCGAGCCGGTGATGGAGGCCATCCCGCCGAGCACGACCACGAGCAGGATGTTGAACGTCAGCATGAACGTGAACATCTTCGGGTCGATGGTGGTGAGCAGGTGGCCGAGGAGCGCGCCGCCGACTCCCGCCATGAAGCTCGAGACGGTGAAGCTCACCACCTTCGTGCGGAACACGTTCACGCCCATCGCCCCGGCGGCGATCTCGTCGTCCCGCACCGCCTTGAGCGCCCGCCCGTAGGCCGAGCGCGTGAGGAGGATCATGAAGAGGACGGACAGCGCGGCGCAGCCCCAGACCTCCCAGGTCCCGGCGAACTTGGGCAGCCCCTTGAGCCCCAGGGCGCCGTTCGTGATCGGCTGCGCGTTGGTGAGGACGACGCGGATGATCTCGGCGAAGCCGAGGGTGGCGATGGCGAGGTAGTCGTCCCGGAGGCGCAGCGCCGGCGCCGCGATGACGAACCCGAGCCCCGCCGCGACGAGCCCCGCCACCACGAGCGCCGGGATGAAGGGGATCGAGAGGTGCGCGAGCCACGGCGCGATGGGCTCGAGGAAGAAGTTCATCTCCTTCTGCTCGGCGGTCATCGTGAGCAGGGCGCTCGTGTAGGCGCCGACCGCCATGAAGCCCGCGTGGCCCAGCGAGAAGAGGCCGGTGAACCCGTTCACGAGGTTCAGGGAGAGCGCCAGCACGACGTAGATGCCGCACAGGTCGAGGACGCGCAGGGCGAAGGCGTCGAAGGTGGCGTCGGCGACGCCGAGGAACACGGCGAAGGCGGCGACGGCCGCGAGCGTGTAGAGGTGCGTGCGCTTCGGCTTCATGGCGTCACACCTTCTCGACGTGGCGCCCGCCGAGGAGGCCCGAGGGCTTCACCAGGAGGACGACGATGAGGAGCACGAACGCGAACGCGTCGCGGTAGCCGGTGAGCGTCGGCAGGAACGCGACGGTGAGGAGCTCGATCCCGCCGAGCAGGAAGCCGCCCAGCACCGCCCCCTGGATGCTGCCGATCCCGCCGATGACCGCCGCGATGAAGCACTTGAGGCCCGGCATCGTGCCCATGAGCGGGTTCAGCTGCGGGTACTTGTAGGACCACATGATGCCGCCGACCGCGGCGAGCAGCGAGCCGGCGCCGAACGTGAACGAGATGATGCGGTTCACGTCGATCGCCTGCAGGCGCGCGGCGTCGAGATCGGTCGAGACGGCGCGCATCGCCATCCCGGTCTTCGTCCGGTGCACGACCCAGAGGAGGATCGCCAGCACCACGAAGGTGAGGACCGGGATGACGACGCTCACCGACATGACCGAGACACCGCCCAGCCCGAGCTTGACGTTCATGACGTCGGGGACCAGGACGCCCTTGGGGCGGCCGCCGAACACCACGATGCCGACGTTCTCGATGAGGAACGAGGCGCCGATGGCGCTGATCATCACCGAGATGCGCGGGGAGTCCCGCAGCGGGCGGTACGCGACGCGCTCGAGCACCACGCCGAAGAGCGCGGTGACCAGGATGGCGAGGAGGAAGGCCGCCCACCAGGGAAGGAGGAACGTCGCCACGGCGTAGAACGCCAGGTAGGCGCCCAGCATGAAGACGTCGCCGTGGGCGAAGTTGATGAGCCGCAGGATGCCGTACACCATCGTGTAGCCGATGGCGATGAGGGCGTAGAGGCTGCCCAGGGACAGGGCATTCGCCAGGTGCTGCAGGAAGAGCGCGAGTGTCATGACGCCTCGGGGCCTCTGCGGCGGGCGCGGGGGGCTGCACCCGCCCCCCGGCCGCCGCGATGAGCTCCTGGCCCTACGGCTGAACCGTGGTCAGGTAGGTGAACTTCCCGCCCTTGACGACCTTGATGACCGCGCTCTTCGTGGCGTCGCGGTTCTGGTCGAACGTGATGTGGCCGGCCGCGCCCGGGAAGCGCTGCGTGGCGGCGAGCGCGTCGCGGATCTTCACGCCGTCGAGGCTGCCCGCCTTCTCGATGGCCGAGCGCACCACGAGGTAGCCGTCGAAGCCGAGCGCGGTCACCGCGGCGGGCTCCTTGTTGTACTGCTTGCGGTACGCGTCGAGGAACGTCTTGCTGGTCTCGGTGATGGGCACCTCGGTCGCGAAGAACGTCGAGAACACCGCGCCCTCGACCGCCTGCTTGCCGACGTCCACGAACTCGGGGGTCTCCCAGGTGTCGCCGCCGAGGAAGGGCGCGGTGATCCCGAGCTCGCGCGCCTGCTTGATGACGAGCGCGCTCTCCGTGTAGTTGCCCGGGGCGAAGATCACGTCGGGGTTCATGGACTTCGCGGTGGTGAGCTGGGCCGTGAAGTCCTGGTCGTTCGTGTTGTAGTTGAGCTCCGAGAGGATCGCGCCCTCGTCGCCGGTGAGCTTCTTGAAGCTGTCGGAGAAGAACCGGGCGAGGCCCACCGAGTAGTCGTTCGAGACCTCGCGGATGATGACCGCCTTCTTGGCCTTGAGGTCCTTGAAGGCGTAGTTCGCCATCACCGTGCCCTGGAACGGGTCGATGAAGCAGACGCGGAAGTAGTACTCGTTGCCCTTCGTGACGAGCGGGTTCGTCGCGGAGAGCGCGATGGCGGGTACCTTCTTGTCCTTGACGATCGGGCCGGCCGCCATGGACAGCGACGAGCCCCACGAGCCCAGGACGGCGGCGACCTTGTCCTGATCGACCAGCCGCTGGGCGGCGTTGGCCGCCTCGACCTTGTCGGACTTGTTGTCCGAGACGACGAGCTCGATCTTGAGCTCCTTGTCGCCGACCTTCACGGTGGGGAACATCTCGTTCGCGAGCTTGATCCCCTCCACCTCCATCGCCCCGCCGGCCGCGTTCGCGCCGGTCATCGGCTCGAACACGCCGATCTTGACGGTGGTGGGCGTCGAGGACTTCTTCTGGCAGGCGCCGAGCGAGACGAGCGCGAGGGCGCCGAGGACGAGACCGAGGGTGCGCATGTTGTTGCCTCCTGCCGAAGTCGAGACGCCGCTGCTCGGGTCTCGGTTGGGTACCGCCGGGATGAGGACCCGCGCAGGGTTGCACGCCGGCTCATGGCGGGCAAGGCGCGCGGGACCGCGCGTCAGTTCACGTAGTACTTCACCGAGAAGTCGAGGCGCTGATCCTCGCCCCGCTCGCCGGCGAGCGTCCTCCGCTGCGCCCAGATGCCCTCCACGCCGACGTCCACGCCCTTCACCGGCGTGAAGATCGGGCCGACGTGGAGCTGCTGCACCGAGCGGTTCACGCCGTACCGGCCGCCGTCGAGGCCGGTCGCCTTCGCCACGTCGGTGTAGGAGCCGTCGAGGTCCCGCGTAGCGCCGTAGACGAAGTTCACGCGCACCCAGCCCGCGGGCTTGAGCTGGTAGCCGGCGATGACGCCGACGGCGCGCTCGGTCCGGATCCGGCCGGCCGCCGCGTCGTAGAGGGCCCCCTCGATGTAGTTGAGGTAGCGGCCGATGCCGTCGCCGCCCGTGACCTGCAGCGCGAGCCAGTCGGAGCCGCGCACCTTGAACGAGGCGCTCGCCGCCGCGCCCCAGCCGCGCGCCGCGGCCTTCGTGCCGTCGCCGTCGTCGAAGCGGAGCTCCTGCGTCATCGCGCGGGCGCCGAGCGCGCCCCACTGGAACCCCTTGTCCCAGCGGACCACCACGTCCGGCACGCGCGAGAGGCTCGTGGGGATGGGGAGGCCGTAGTCCGGGTTCGGGCTGTCGGCGGGGCCGGCGCGGGAGTCGAGCACGTAGCTCGAGGAGTTCTCGAGCGCGACGGTGAAGCCGCCGGCCGACTGCGTCGCGTAGGTGTAGCGGATGACCGGCTGGCGGATGAAGGTGGCGCCCGTGGGGCCGTTGTAGTCGACGGTCTCCGGGTAGTTGTCCACGTCCATGAACGTGGACCACGTCTGGCCGACGAGGAGGCCGCCGAAGACGCCGTAGAGGTGGCGGACCCGGAAGCCGTAGCTGCTCGTCTGCTGCTGGGTGAAGAGGTTCTCCGGCGCGCCGTACTGGGCGGTGTTCCCGGTGCGCGGCTCGTTGTTGAAGTCGCCCTCGATCTTGACGCCGAGGACGCCGTACCGCGTCGGCGTGGCCGCGTCGATGCCGAGCCGGGAGGTGCGGGCGGTGAGGTAGTCCCGGTTCGTGCGCCGCCCCGCGGCCGTCCCCTCGAGCGGCAGGTACGGAGCGAAGGTCGCGTAGTCGATGTCCGAGTTGTCGGGGCCGAACGCGTGCACCCAGTTCAGCTCCGCGAACCCGTACAGCCGGAGCGAGAGCTCCGTGCCGGGCACCCGGAACGAGCCGGGGACGTCCCCCGCGACCACCGCGTCCTTCTGCTGGATCTCGACCACGTCCACGCGCTCCGCGAGCGCGGCCACCTGCTCCGCCGCCGGGGCGGGCGGCGGGGTGTAGGAGGCGGGCGTGGGCGCGGCCGCCCTCGCCTTCAGGGCCTCGAGCTCCTCCGCGAGCCGCTTCACCTCGGCCCGCAGGGCCTGGACGTCGTCCGGCCGGGCCGCCTCCTCGGCGCGGGCGGCGCCGCCGAGCAGCAGGGTCAGGAGGGAGATGCCGAAGATCGTGTTGCGCGTGCTCATCCGTGTCCTCTGCGAAAGCTCCCGCTCGCGGGCGAAGCGCCCGAGTGGAGATGTCACTGTCAGTGAGATATCTGGCCCAGGAACGCCCGGATCCGGTCGTTGCGCTGGCGCTCGAAGAACTCGTCCGCGGGGGCGTCCTGCAGGAGCTCCCCGTGGTCGAAGAAGAGGATCCGGTCCCCGACCTCGCGCGCGAACCGCATCTCGTGCGTGACGACGATCATCGTCATGCCGGACCGCGCCAGGTCCTTCATCACGTCGAGGACCTCGTTGATCATCTCGGGATCGAGCGCGCTCGTCGGCTCGTCGAAGAGCAGCACCTTCGGGTTCATCGCGAGCGCGCGGGCGATGGCCACGCGCTGCTGCTGGCCGCCGGAGAGCTGGAAGGGGTACTTGTGGACGTGGTCGGCGAGGCCGACGCGCGTGAGCAGCTCGAGCGCGGCGCGGGTCGCCTCGGCGCGCGGCGTGCCCCGGACCCGCCGCGGCGCGAGCGCCACGTTCTCGAGCGCCGTGAGGTGCGGGAACAGGTTGAACTGCTGGAACACCATGCCGACCTCGCGGCGGATGGCGTCGAGGTTGCGGACGTTGTCGTCGAGCTCGATCCCGTCCACCACGATGCGCCCGGAGTCGTGCTTCTCGAGGCGGTTCAGCGTCCGGAGGAAGGTGGACTTGCCGGAGCCGGAGGCGCCGATGATCACGGCCACCTCGCCCTCGAAGAAGCGCGTCGTCACGCCGCGCAGCACGTGAGCCGGGCCGAAGTGCTTGTTCACGCCCTCGGCGACGATGAGCGGCGGCCGGTCGGTGGCGAGCGAAGGAGCGGAGTGTACGAGCGACATGAGGTCCGTCCTGCCGCTCAGCGCCGCTGCTCGAGGTCGAGCCGCTGCTCGATCGCCCCGGAGATCCGGGTGAGCACGGTGGTGAGGACGAGGTAGATCGTGGCGGTCGTGGCGAGCGTCGGCACCGGCTCGAAGGTGGCGGCCTGGAGCCGGTTGCCCACGTTCGAGAGCTCCACCACCCCGATCACGTAGGCGAGCGACGAGTCCTTGAGCAGGGCCACCACGTTGTTCACGAGCGGCGGGAGCGCGATCTTGAACGCCTGGGGGAAGACCACGTCGCGGAAGGTCTGCAAGGGGGACAGGCCCAGCGCGCGGGCGGCCTCGGTCTGCCCCTTCGGCACCGCGACGATGCCGGCGCGGATCGCCTCCGCGTTGTAGGCGCCGACGTTCACCGCCAGCGCGACCACCGCCGAGGTGAAGTCGGAGAGCTGGAGGCCCGGGACGATCGCCGGCAGCGCGAAGTACACGAACAGCACCTGCACGAGGAGCGGCGTGCCGCGCACGGCCCAGACGTACAGGTCGGCCGCCCAGCGGATCGGCGGGAACGGCGCGAGCTTCGCCACGGCGGTGAGGACGCCGATGGCGATCCCGGCGAGGCCGGAGGCGAGCGTCAGCCAGACGGTGACGCGCGTGCCGCTCGCGAACTCGTCGGCGACCGGGCCGACGGGGTCCGGCATCCACGAGAGCGGCTTCGCCACGCCCCACATGAACAGCACGAGCACCACCGCCGACGCGGCGATGGTCGCGGTGCTGCGCTGCTGGCGCGTCCAGCGCGCGGGCCAGACGCCGAGTGCGACGTTCATGGGACCGGCTCGAGGGCGGTGCCGTCGGAGCGACGCCGGCTCACCGGCAGCGGACGTCCTCGTTCAGATACTTCCTGGAGATCTTCTCGTACGTCCCGTTGGCCATGATGTCCGCGAGGGCCTTGTTCAGCGCCGCCTGGAGCGAGCCGTTGCCCTTCTTCACGGCCATGGCGATGCGCTCCACGAAGACGAAGTCGCCGATCTTCAGCCCCGCGCCGCCGGCGGACTCGACCGCCGCCTTGGCCACGAAGCGATCGGTCACCCATGCGTCGACCCGCCCGGCCGCGAGCGCGGAGCGGGCGTCGGTGTCCTTGGGGAAGTTCTTGACCTCCTTGAGGCCGGGGATCTTCTGGACGTGCGCGAGGTAGGTCGTGCCGGTCTGCACGGCGACGACCTTCCCGGCGAGATCCTTCACCGTGCGGATCGCGGGGTCCTTCGCGACGATGACGCCGCCCGAGCAGTAGTGCGGATCGGTGAACGTGACCGCCTTGGCGCGCTCCTCGCTCACGCCGAACGAGGCGATCACCATGTCCCAGCGATCCTGCCGGAGCCCGGCGAGCAGCGCGTCGAACGACAGGGCCCGCCACTCGATCGCGACGCCCAGCTTCTTCGCGAGGGCCTCCGCGACGTCGATCTCGAAGCCGGTGAGGGTCGGCCCGCGGAAGAAGTTGAAAGGAGGGAACGCGCCCTCCGAGGCGACGACCATCGTCCCCGACGCCTTGATCTCCTCGAAGGTGCGGGCCTGGGCGGGCAGCGCGGCGAGGGTCAGCGTGAGGGCGAGGAGCTTCATGGGGGTCTTCATCGCGCGGTTCCCTGGAGTCGGAGTTGCGCGGACCCTCCGCGCCGGACGCACACGAGGTCTCGGTGGGGGGCGAGCGGGGCGCGCCCCTGGACCTCGGCGCGGGGTGGTAGCCCGCGTGGGGCGCGCTTGTCAATCGGTCGCGGGACGCCGGACGCCCGGCCCGGCGCGTCGAGCCGGACGAGGCGGCCGCGGGCGGTCGGCGGCGGGCGGCCGGGCCGCTTCGGTCACGCCGTGCGCACGGGGGAGAGCTCGACCTCGGGCCGGGCGCGGCCGCGCCCGATCGCGAGCGCCAGCAGCGCGGCGGCCATGCAGATCGCGCCGGAGGCGAGGAACGCCAGGCGGTAGTCGCCGAGCTCCGTCCGGACGAGGCCGGCGCCCAGCGCGGCCAGCGCGGCGCCCACCTGGTGGGACGCGAACACCCAGCCGTACACGATGGGCGCGTCGTCCTTGCCGAACGCGTCGGTCGCGAGCCTCACGGTCGGCGGCACCGTCGCGATCCAGTCGAGCCCGTAGAACACGCTGAACAGGCCGAGCCCGTCGCCGTGGTGGAGCGCGCCGGGGAGGAAGACGAGCGAGAGCCCGCGCAGCGCGTAGTAGGTGAACAAGAGGCGCCTGCTGTCCCACCTGTCCGTGAGCCAGCCCGAGGCGGTGGTGCCCACGAGATCGAAGAGCCCCATCGTCGCGAGCAGGCTCGCCGCGCGGACCTCGGGGATCCCGTGGTCGAGGCAGGCGGGGATGAGGTGCGTGCCGACGAGGCCGTTCGTGCTCGCGCCGCAGACGAAGAACGTCGCGGCGAGCAGCCAGAAGTCGCGGTGCCGCATCGCCCGGCCGAGCGTGGTGACCGCGAGCACCGCGGGGTTGCCACGCCGCGAGGGGGGCGGCGGCGCCTCCGTCGCGCCGACGGGCAGGAGCCCCACCGCGGCGGGCGACTCGCGCACCACGGCGAGGACGAGCGGCACCATCGCCAGGGCGGCGACCGCCACGGCGCGGACGGCCCAGCGCCACCCCTCCGCCTCCGTCAGGTGGGCGAGGAGCGGCAGGAACAGGAGCTGCCCGGTGGCGGTGCTGGCGGTCAGCGCCCCCATCACGAGCCCGCGGCGGGCGTGGAACCAGCGCGCCACCACGACCGCGCCGAGCACGGTGGCCGCCATCCCCGAGCCGACGCCGACCAGGACGCCCCACAGGACCACGAGCTGCCACGCCGCCCGCATCTCCGTGGCGAGCAGGAGGGCGCCCGCGAGGAGCGTCATCGCGACGGCCATGGTCCGGCGGAGGCCGATCCGCTCGGCGATCGCGGCGGTGAACGGGCCCATGAGGCCGTACAGCAGGAGGTTCACGCCGATCGCGCCGGAGATCGTCGCGCGCGACCACCCGAGGTCGTGCTCGAGCGGCACGATCACCACGCCGGGCGTCGCGCGGATGGCGGCGGCGACGAGGAGCACGCCGAACGTCGCGCCGAAGACGTACCAACCGTGATGGAGCCGCCGCATCCTGGTCACCTCGTCCTCGCGCGGCGGGCAGACGGCCGCCGCCCGGGCGATTCGCCCGGCCGCACCTCGGGATCGATCCGGCCCAGCGTCAGGCCAGGTCGTACTTCGGGATGGCGTCCTGCTCGGCCGCGGCGCCCGCGACCCACTTCACCACCGCGGGGTGGCGCCAGACCGCCTCGGCGTACTCGGCCTCCGGCCCGTCCAGCGCGATGCCGTAGGTGCGGAAGCGCCCGACGACCGGGGCGAACATGACGTCGGCGATGCCGAACCCGCCGAACAGGAACTCGCCGCCCCGCGCGCCGGCGCGGAGCTCGCGCCAGATCGCGCGGACGCGGGAAACGTCGGCGAGCACGTCCTCCGCCGGCGACGCGATCGTCCGCCGGAGCCGGAGGTTCATCGGCAGGCTCGAGCGCAGCGCCTGGAAGCCCGAGTGCATCTCGGCGGACACCGCTCGCGCCACCGCCCGCGCGCCCGGCTCCGCGGGCCAGAGCCCCGCCGCGGGGAACTTCTCGGCGAGGTACTCGCAGATGGCGAGCGAGTCCCAGACGAGGAGCCCCTCGTCGCGGAGCACCGGCACGCGGCCGGCCGGCGAGATCTCGCGGATCCGCCGCGCCGTGTCGGGCCGGTCGAGCGGGACGAGCAGCTCCCGGTACGGCGCCCCCGTCAGCTCGAGCGCGAGCCAGCCCCGCATCGACCAGGACGAGTAGTTCTTGTTGCCGATGACGATCTCGAGCACGCGGTTCACCCTCGCTGGTGGGAGGCCGGGAGGATAGCAGGGCACGGGATGGTCACGGACCGCTCCCGCCGCGGCTCGCGGACCGCGAGGCGCGAAGGAGCGAGCGCGAAGGCCACGACCAGCCCGCCGGCCGGGAGCCTGAGCTCCTCGCCGGCCGCGAGGACGTGGTCCTCGAGATCGCCGGACTGCGTGACGTGGACGAGCCCCGCCTCGGCGCGCAGCACCACCCCGCGGCGGCCCGGGCGCACCCGCGTGGTCGCCTCCGCCGGAAGCTCCCGGCTCCCCGTCTCTCGAACGCTCCACCCGAACGGCCAAGCTCCGAACATGACGCCTTCCTCGCTTCCGGGGCGGATCTCCCTTCCCCGTCGAGCCTGATCTTGCTCTCCCCGACTGGCGGCGTATCTGCACGTTTGTGCACTCCGGGCGTGCACGGATGCACGGCTTTGGACAGGATGGGCTCATGTTCGCCTGGGACGACCTCCGCATCTTCCTCGCCGTGCACCGCGCGCGCAGCCACGCCGGCGCCGCGCGCGTGCTGCGCACCGCCTCCACCACCGTCGGCCGGCGCCTCTCGGCCATGGAGGCCGCCGTCGGGGCGCGCCTCTTCACGCGGACGCCGGAGGGGCTCGCGCCGAGCGCCGCCGCGCAGCGGCTCCTGCCCTACGCGGAACGCGTCGAGGCGGAGCTCCTCGAGGCGGAGCGCGCGCTCTCCGGCGCCGACTCGCGCCCGACGGGCTCGGTGCGCGTCACGACCGGCGACGGCTTCGCCTCCTTCGTCCTCGCGCCCGCGCTGCCGGCCTTCCTCGAGGCCCACCCCGGCCTCACCATCGAGATCCGGGCCGACGTCCGCGCCCTGGATCTCACCCGCGGCGAGGCGGACGTCGCGGTCCGCCTCTTCCGCCCGCGGGAGCGATCGCTCGTGGCGCGCCGCCTCGGGCTCGAGCGCTACGCCTTCTTCGCCGCGCCCGCCTACCTCGCCCGGCGCGGCACGCCGCGCCACCCGCGCGACCTCGCGCGGCACGATCTCATCCTTTATGACCAGGACTTCGACCGGATGCGCACGCAGGCCTGGGTGCGCCAGACCGCGGCCGGCGCGCGCGTCGCCGTCCGCGCCAGCACGACCACCATGATGCACGCCGCCTGCGCCGCGGGCGCTGGCATCGCGCTCCTCACGGTGAGCACGGTGCGGGACGACCCGGCGTTCGCGCCGGTGCTGCCCTCCCTCCGGCCCCCGGCGAACGAGATCTGGGCGGTGACACACCCCGAGCTGCGATCCACCGCGCGCGTGGCGACGGTGCTGCGCTGGCTCGAGGCGCTCGTCCTCGCGAGCGAGGGGCCGGCGGGGGCGGCGGAGGCGCGCGCGCTCAGCGCCGAGCCATGGCCAGACGCACGCCGAACCCGATGAGCACGAGCCCGGTGAGGCTCTCCAGGGCGCGGGTCGCCCTCGGGTGCGCGAGCGCGCCGCGCATGCGGCCGACGAACAGGGTGACGAGCGACAGCCAGATCATCCCTTCCGTGAAGTGGATGCCGGCGAGGAGGATCGACTTCGCCAGCACCGGGTCGCCCGGGCCGATGAACTGGGGCAGGAACGCGAGGTAGAAGACCGCGACCTTGGGGTTGAGGACGTTGTTGAGCATCCCCTCGACGAAGGCGCGGTGGGCGCCGACGGGCTCGAGGCCGGGCGCCGCCGCGGGGACGCCGCGCACGGCGCTCCAGATCGCCTGGAGCCCCAGGAAGACGAGGTAGGCGGCGCCGGCGAGCTTCACGAGCTCGAAGGCCCTCGCCGAGCGCACGAGGATCACGGAGAGCCCGAGCGCGGAGAGGGTCGCGTGAACGAACAGGCCGGCGCAGACGCCCAGCACCGTGAGCATGCCGGCGCGGCGCCCGCGGACGAGCGCGCTGCGGACGACGAGCAGGGTGTCGGCGCCCGGGGTGAGGGTGACGAGCGCGGCGATGCCGGTGAACGCGAGGACGCGGGCGTCGAGCATCCCTCTGCCATACACCGGCGACCTCGAGCGGGGAAACCCCGCCGCGCGCGGCGCTCGCGCCGGTTAGACTCGCCTTCTGTTTCCAGGCTTCCTACCGAGGAGCGCCCATGTCCGGCGTACCGATGACCGCAGCGATCCAGGGCCTCACCTGCCAGCTCGCCCACGGCCCTTCCGGCTCGAGCCTCACCACCGTGCCGCCCCGCGACAACGGCGGCGACGGCTCGAGCTTCTCGCCGACGGACCTCGTGGGCGCGGCGCTCGCCGCGTGCGCCCTCAGCACGATGGCGCTCGTGGCAAAGCGCGAGGGGCTCGCGTGGGGCGACGCCCGCGCCGCGGTGGAGAAGCGCATGACGCCCCCGCCGCGGCGCATCGGCGAGCTCGTGCTCGTCATCGACATGCCTCGGGAGGCGCGCCCCGAGGAGCGGGCGCGGCTCGAGGAGATCGCGCGCACCTGCCCGGTGGCGCGGAGCCTCCACCCGGACGTGAAGGTGCCGATGGAGTTCCGGTACCCGGCCGGCGACGGCCCCGTCCGCTGAAGCTGGACGAGGCCGTCCCGGGCGAGCGGGCGCGTCAGTACGCGACGACGCCGTACGGCGCGAGCAGCCCCGAGCTGGCGTCCACCTCGAAGAGGACGAAGCGCCGGGTGCCGTCCCTGGAGAAGAACGCGAACCGGCCGTGCGCGAGGAAGCCCTTGCCGCCCACGCCGACGCGCGGGAACGCGACGGTGTCCTGCCTCGCGAGGAAGTCGTCGCCGAAGACGCGGAGCTCCGTATCGCCCGCCGGCTGCGGAGGATACGTCCACGAGTCGACGGCGGGGATGGCGAGGACCTGGCCCGCGGCGAGCGAGTGGTCCACCCAGCGCACGCGCGTGGTGGCCTCCAGCGCGCCGGCGTAGGTCATGTCCGCGCCCGACGTCGAGCCGGTCGTCGTGTTCGAGTGGAAGGTGTTCCCGCAGGCGGTGAAGATCCGCAGCCCGTCCTCGGAGATCCAGAGGTCGCCGCACATGGCGTAGTCGCCGTGGTACGGCGAGTCGTAGAGGTACTTCGCGGTGCCCGCGGCGATGTCGTACTTCTCGATGTCCGCGGGGGAGAGGCCGTTGTCGGCGCCGTAGATGAACGTTCCCCCGGGGTGCAGCTTCGCCTTGGTGCCGGCACGGATGGACCAGCTCGAGCTCAGCGTCTCGGCTCCGGTCGAGACGTTCAGGCAGTGGATCTCGACCCACTGATCGACGCGCGGGAAGGCGTAGACGAAGCCGTTCCCCGCGAGCACCACGTCGAGGACGTCCGAGGTGGTGGGGATGACCTTCTCCACCGCGAGCGGCGCGGGGGAGAGCCGCACGTACGAGACGTAGCCGTTGTGGCCGACGGCGGCGTGGAGCCCGTCCGGCGAGACGCTCACCGAGGTGGGCGCGAGCGAGAGATCCACGGACTGCTCGGTCCCTGCGACCGGATCGGCGACGTAGAGGCGGTTGGGCGTGGTGCCCACCGTCACCACCCGATCGAGCGGCCGCGAGTACTCGGCGTCCACGACCGAGTGGCCCAGCAGCCAGACCTTCTTGTGCACCGTGACCTGGACGGCGTCGGCGGCCACGCTCTGGAGCGAGCCGTCGCTCACGAGGAGCGAGAAGGCGTAGACGCCCTCCGCGTCGAAGGTGACGGTCGGGGCGCACGCGGTCGGATCGGAGAGCACGGCGGCGCTGCCGGTCGGGCGCGCGGTGAGGGTCCAGGCGCAGGTGAACGTGTCGCCGTCCGGGTCTGACGAGGCCGCGGCGGAGAGGGCCAGCGTGGCGTCTTCGTTCGACTCCAGGTCCGGGCCGGCGTTCGCCACGGGGGCGTGGTTGCGCACCGTGATGGTCACGTCGTCGAAGGAGGACACCACGCCGTCGCTCACCGTCAGCCGGACCACGTAGGTACCGAAGACGTCGGGGGTGAGCGAGGTGGTGGCGGCGGCCTGGGCGGACAGGGCGGCCGCGCTGCCGATCGGCCGCGTCACGAGGGTCCACCCGAGGACGAGGGGATCGCCGTCGGGGTCGTAGCTCGCCGAGCCTGAGAGCGACAGCTCGAGGCCGCGGCTGCCCTCGCGGTCCGCGCCGGCGCTGGCGACCGGCGCCTGGTTCTCGCAGGTAATGGTCACCTCGTCGTTCACGGGCGGGTTCACGCCGTCCGAGACCTGCAGGCGCACGACGTACGCGCCCGGGACGTCCGCCGTGAACTGGGTGACGTCGGAGGTGGGGCTCTGCAGGCGCGCGCTGCTCCCCGCCGGCCGCGAGACCATCGTCCAGAGGTGCGCGATCGGGAACCCCTCGGGGTCCACGCTCGCCGAGCCGTCGAGCGTGACGACGGCGTTCTTGCCGACCGAGCGATCGAAGCCGGCCTGCGCGATCGGCGGCTGGTTCCCCGGGACGACGGGGGCGGGCTTGCTGTCGCTGCTGCTGCAGGCGACGAGCGTGCAGAGCGCGAGGGCGGCGGCGCCGCGACACGTGACGTTCATGTTCTCTCCCAGGGGATGCGCGGCTCAACGCGTCGGGCGTTCCGCGCACGGACGGTTGCTTTCGACCGCCCGTGCATCGTAGCCGAGCCGGTCCGGGCTCGGCGAGCAAACGGCTCCGCGCGCGGAGCGCACGCGATCCCACCCGGACCCACCGGCGCGCACCCTCCGGAGCTCCCGGCGCGCCGGGGACGTCAGCTCGCCCGGCGTCCGCCGGAGGCCTGCGTCCGCTCGATGACCTCGGCGGTGTCCATCGCGATCATGAGCTCCTCGTTCGTCGCGACGACGGCCGCCATGGGCCGCGTGGTCCGCGTGATCCGGCCGCACAGCGCCTTGCCATGGGACGCGTTCGCGTCGGGGTCGAGCACGAGGCCGGTGAAGGCGAGCAGCTCGACCACCTGGGCGCGCACCTGCGCGGCGTTCTCGCCGATGCCCCCCGTGAAGACGAGCGCATCGAGCCGGCCGAGCGCCACGGTCATCCCCGCCGCCGCCTTCGCGACGGAGTGGCAGAACTTGTCGATGGCGAGCGCGGCGCGGGCGTGCCCGCCTTCGGCGGCGCGCTGCAGGGTCAGCATGTCCGCGCTGAGCCCCGAGAGGCCGAGCAGGCCGGAGCTCTTGTTCAGCTCGTCCATCACGTGGTCGGCGTCGCACCCGAGCGACGTCTTCATGTGCGCGATGATCGACGGGTCGATGGAGCCGCTGCGCGTGTCCATGACCACGCCGTCGAGCGGCGTGAGCCCCATCGTCGTGTCGAGGCTCTTGCCGTTGCGGACCGCCGCGAGGGAGCAGCCGTTGCCGAGGTGCGCGGTGACGATCGCGTGGTCGTCCGGATCCAGGCCGAGCTGCGACACCGCCCGCAGCGACACGTAGTGGTGGCTCGTGCCGTGGAACCCGTAGCGCCTCACCTCGTGCTGCTCGAACCACTCGTAGGGGACCGCGTAGAGGTACGCGCGCGGCGGCATCGTCTGGTGGAACGCGGTGTCGAACACCGCGACCTGCGGCACCCCCGGGAAGAGCTGCTGCGCGAGGCGGATGCCGAGCAGGTTGGGCGGGTTGTGGAGAGGTCCGAGGTGGACGCACTCCTCGATCTTGGCGACGACCTCCGGGGTGATGAACCTCGACCCCGAGAACCTCGCCCCCCCATGCACGACCCGGTGTCCGATGCCGAGCATCCGGTCGGCGAGCCCCACCTCGCGCAGGACGTCCACCACCGCGCGCAGGGCCGCCTCGTGGTCGCCGCCGGCGAGAGGCCGCGACCGCTTGCGCCCCTCGTGCTGGAGCTCGAGCATCGCCTGAGAAGTCCCCAGGTGCTGCGCCGTCCCCGAGACGTGCTCGTGGCCGTTCGACGAGTGGACGACGGCGAACCTCACAGAGGTGCTGCCGCAGTTCAGGACGAGTACGTTCACCGGCTCTCCATGGGCGTGGCGAGGCGCCACAGTCGCACCCCGGGACGCCGCTTCGCAAGCCACGTCGGCGCGCTCCGTACGGCTGGAATGACACTGCGGGCTGCGTGCTCGGGTCGGAATCACGGCGTCGCGCAGTCTCTGCGCGACTCATGCGTCGCGGTTATCGTCGCCATAGCCAGAATGACTTTTCCTTATCGGGCGCTGGTCGCTATGTTGCGCCTGTCGCGGGTGGACCCGCGCCGAGGAGAACGGTCGCCATGAACGTCGAGGACCTGCTGATCGCGTACGAGCCCGCGATCGTGGACGAGGCTGTGCACGCGACCGAGGAGAACGAGCGCTACGGGCGCGACGGCGACGAGGCGACGCGGCGGCGCATCGAGGAGCTCTATCACCGGCTGACCGCCGCCGTGCGCGCGCGTGACGTGAGCGAGCTGCTCGCCTACGTGCGGCGGATCGCGCGCGAGCGGTCCGCGGCGGGCTTCGAGCTCTCCGACGTCCAGGCTGCGTTCGACGCGCTCGAGGAGGCGATCTGGCACGGGGCGGTCGTCGAGCTGCCCGCCTACGACCTTCCGTTCGGACACGGCCTCGTCTTCACCGCGCTCGCGCACGGCAAGGAGACGCTGCGGCACGCCTTCGACCCCGCCGCCCCGCACGTCCCGGCGCCCTTCCCCGACCTCACGCCGCTCTACAAGGGCACCGAGGCGGTCCTCGCGCCCTGCCCCGCGGAGGAGATGGTCTTCGCCGCCTGAGCCTCCCGGCTCCGACGGCGAGACGCTCGGGCGGCCTACGCGGCGGGAGCGCCGTCGAGCCGCGCCGCCACGTACACCCCCTCGTACGTACCGCCGACCCCCGACTGCGAGTGAATGGCGCCGCGGACGCGCACGCGCGCCTTCCGCCGCCGCGCGAGCGTCGCGAGGAAGCGCTCCCAGTCGGCGGAGCCCGGCAGGGACGCCGTCGCGGTGAAGTCGCCGTCGACGGGCTCGTCGAAGTCCACCTCGCTGCGCTGGATGACGAGGCGCGCCTCGATGCCGCGCTCGCGGAGGGCGAGGTGCAGCAGCGTCCAGCCCGCGAGGATGGCGAGCGCCGAGAGGCTGCCGCCGAACGCGGTGCTCCGGTGGTTCAGGTTCGGCGCGAGCGGCGCCGCGAGGCGGACGGAGGTCCGGTCGTACGCCTCGACCACGGCCCCGAGGTGGCGCGTGAGGGGGATGTGGTCGTGCAGGTAACGCGTGGTCTCGTCGAGGGTCATGAGCGAGCTCGGAAGCGCGGCGGGCCTCCAGCATAGCGCGCGCCGCGCCCGGTCGCCGCTCAGGCCGCTTTCGCGCCAGCGAGCGAGCGGATCCAGCTCGCGGTCTCGGCCACCGCCTGCTCTCGAGCGGTCGGCTCGACCCCGAAGGCCTCGCGGAAGCGCCGGTCGTCGATGACGTAGGGCACCTTCCACTGGTAGGTCATCTCGGCGGCGGCGCCGAGCACGGGGCTCACGAGGCCCGCTGCGCGCATGACCCAGTCCGGCACTGCCCGCACCCGGCCGCGCCGGCCCAGCGCCGCCCCGATCGCCTCGACGAGGCCGCGCGTGGTGCCGGTCCAGGCCAGCGGCAGGTGCCACACCCGGCCGTCCGCCGCCGGGCTCGTTCCGAGCACCGCGAGGCCCCGGGCCACGTCGGGTCCGTAGCTGTATCCGTGGGGCTGGTCGGGGTCGCCGCCCATCTCGATGGGCTTCCCCGCGAGGATCCGCTCGGCGAACCGGGCGCCGAGGAGCGCCGTCGGCACCTCCGGCCCGAAGTAGTCGGAGGCGCGCCCGGTCGTCGCCCGGACCTCGCCGCGCGCGTGCGCCTCGACGAGCTCGCGCGCCAGCATCGCCCGCAGCTCGCCCTTGTGGCTGCAGGGGTTCATGGGCGTGTCTTCGTCGAAGGGCGCTCGGTCCGGCCGACCGTACATGTACAGGCAGTCGAGCACGACGAGCCGCGCGCCGGCCCGGGCGGCGGCGTCGCGCACGCCGCGCTTCAGCGGGGGGAGCACCTCGTCCCAGCGGTGGTAGTCCGCGGGGTTGGCGCAGTCGTAGACCACCGCCGCGCCGCGGGCGGCCTCGGTCGCGGCCTCGCGATCGGCGGCGTCGGCGCGCCGCCACTCCACGCCAGGGAGCGCGCGACCGGGCTGGCCACGCCGCACCATCCGGACCCGCAGGCCGCGGGAGAGGAGCTCCATCGCGAGGCGCGTACCGATCTGGCCCGCGCCGAAGACGACGTGCAGCGGGGGCGGGGCGAGCTCCACGGGGCCGTCGGCGTGAAGGGGGGACTGCGAGGGGTTCCGGAGGAGCGTCATGGGTGGAGGTCCTTTCGAGGTCCTTTCGTCTCCGATCTGACCTCCGCGCGAACGCATGGCAACGCGCAGTCCTGCGGGCTACCTCTGCATCCATGCAAAGGCTCCGCTGGGACAACGCGCAGGTCCTGCTCGCGCTCCTGCAGGCGCGCTCCTTCTCCGGCGCCGGCGCGCGCCTCGGCGTGAACGCCTCCACCGCCTCGCGCCGGCTCGACGCGCTCGAGGCGGCCCTGGGCGCCCACCTGTTCGATCGGACGCCGGACGGCGTCCTCCCCACCGCGCTCGCAGAGGAGCTGGGGCCACACGCGGAGGCGATGGAGCGGGCCGCCACCGGGCTCGCGCTCGCCGCGCAGGGGCGCGAGGCGCTGGCGGAAGGCGAGGTGCGGCTGACCGCGCCGCCCGGCGTCGTGGAGTTCCTCGTCGCGCCCGCGCTGCCGCGGCTGCTGCGCCGTCACCCGCGCCTGCGGCTCTCCGTCGACGCGAGCGTGACGTACGCGGACCTGACCCGCCGCGAGGCCGACCTGGCGCTGCGGACGACCCGCCCGGCGTCGGGGGACCTCGTCGTGAAGAAGCTCGGCGAGACGCGGGGAGGCGTGTACGGCGCCCCCGCCTACGCGGTCGAGCTGGGCGTGCTGCGCCGGCTCGACGAGGCCCGCTGGATCACCTGGGGCGACGACCTCGGCCACCTGCCGCCCGCCCAGCTCGTCACGCAGCGGGTGCCGCCGGCGGCGATCGTGCTCAGGACCAGCCACATGGGGGCGCAGCTCGCGGCCGCGGCCGCTGGCGCCGGGGTCCTCCTGTCCGATCCGCACACGGCGAAGGTCTGCGGCCTCGTGGAGATCCCGCTCGCGCCGGCGCTCCGGCGCTCGCTGCCGCCGCTGCGCGGGGGCGCGCTCTGGCTCGTGGCGCACCGCGCCTTGCGCGACGTCCCGCGCATCGCGGCGCTGTGGGCGTTCCTCGAGGAGGAGGCGCGCGGGGCCGGGCTCGTCCCGGATCGTGCCGGCGCGGGCACGGTCGGGCCGTAGCGCGGCGCTCCGGCGCCATCCCTCCGGGCGAGCGTCCGGCGACGCGCCTTTCGCTCAGGGTCGCGCGGGCCGGGGCCGGTGCCGGTGGTTAGGGTGAGCGCCGGGGCAATGTCATGGACGTCGGATTCGTCGGGCTGGGCTCGATGGGGCAGCCCATGGCGCGCAACCTCCTGCGCGCCGGTCACCACGTGACGGTCTGGAACAGGACCCGCGCGCGCGCCGAGGCGCTCGCGGGCGACGGGGCGACCGTCGCGGGCACGCCCGCCGAGGCCGCCCGCGGCGGCGTGGTGCTCACGATGGTCTCCGACGACCGCGCGCTCGAGGCGGTGGTCTCCGGCCCGGACGGACTCCTCGCCGGGCTCCCCCGCGGCGGGCTCCACGTGTCGATGAGCACGATCGGCGTCGCCACGGCGGAGCGGCTTTTGCGCGGGCACGAGGAGGCGGGCCGGCGGCTCGTGTCGGCGCCGGTGTTCGGCCGACCCGACGCCGCCGCGGCGGCGAAGCTGTCCATCGTCGCCGCGGGCCGCGAGGCAGACATCACCCTCGCCAGGCCGCTGTTCGAGGCGATGGGCCGGCAGGTGCTCGTGGTCGGCGCGCGCCCGCCCGAGGCGAACCTCGTGAAGCTCGCGGGGAACTTCCTCATCACCGCCGCCATCGAGGGGCTGGCGGAGGCGACCGCCGTCGTCGCGAAGGGGGGCGTCGATCGGCGCAAGTTCCTGGAGGTCCTGCTCGGCACGCTCTTCGATGCGCCGGTCTACCGCGGGTACGGCAGCCTCCTCGTGGAGGAGCGGTTCTCGCCGCCGGGGTTCGCCCTGCCGCTCGGCATCAAGGACAACCGGCTGCTGCTCGAGGCCGGCGAGCGGCTCGCGGTCCCCCTCCCCCTCGCGAGCCTCGTGCGCGATCGCATGCTGGCGGCGCTCGCGCGCGGCTGGGGCGACCTCGACTGGTCGGTCTTCGCCCGGATCTCCGCGGAGGAGGCGGGGCTCTCCGACGCCCCGCGCGCGGCAAGCTCCGGCGCGACCTCGCCCTGAAGCCGCCCTGCCCTCTCCCGCGCAGGCCCGGCCTGAAGCGAAGAGGCCCCGGCCGCCTTTCGGCGACCGGGGCCTCGAGCTTCGTTCGTCGCGGGAGCGCGCTACTTCATGCTGCCGACGAGATCCCGGACCGCCTTCACCGACTTGTCCATCATCGCCTGCTCCTCCGCGTTGAGCTTCAGCTGGAGGATGCGCTCGGCGCCGCCCGCGCCGATGACGACCGGAACGCCGACGTAGAGCCCGTCGACGCCGAACTCGCCCTTGAGGAACGCGCAGGTCGGGAGGACCCGCTTCTGGTCCTTGAGGAACGACTCGGCCATCGCGATGGCGCTGGAGGCCGGCGAGTAGAAGGCGCTGCCCGTCTTGAGCAGGGCGACGACCTCACCGCCCGCGCCACGGGTCCGCTTCACCATCGCGGCCATGACCTCGGCGGCCTTGGCGGCGCCGTACTTCTGCTCGAGGAGCTCCATCACCGGGATGCCGCAGACGCTGGTGTACCGGACGAGCGGCACCATGTCGTCGCCGTGGCCGCCCAGCGTGACCGCCGTGACGTCCTTCACGGAGACGCCGAGCTCCCAGGCGATGAACGCCGCGAAGCGCGCCGAGTCGAGCACGCCGGCCTGGCCGACCACGCGGTGGTGCGGGAACCCGGTGATGCGCTGGCAGAGCGTCACCATCGCGTCGAGCGGGTTCGAGATCACGATGACGAAGGCGTCCGGGGCGTACTGCTTGATGCCCTCGGCCACCGACGTCATGATCTTCGAGTTCACGGCGATGAGGTCGTCGCGGCTCATGCCCGGCTTGCGCGGCAGGCCGGCCGTCACGATGACGACGTTCGAGCCCTTGATGTCCTCGTAGCTGTTCGTGCCCTTGAGGCTCACGTCGAAGCCGTCGACCGGCGCCGCCTCGGCGATGTCGAGCGTCTTGCCCTGGGGCAGCCCCTCGACGATGTCGAAGAGGACCACGTCGCCCAGCTCGCGCAGCGCGGCGAGCTGCGCCAGCACGCCGCCGATCTGACCGCCACCAATCAATGCAATCTTCGGTCTAGCCATTTCTATCTCCTCGAGAAGATCTGGTTCGATTCCCTGCTACTACGCCATAGCGTCAACGATTGCATTCAACGTCGGGCTGGGGCGCATCGCCGCAGCCGTCTTCTTGGGATCCGGCCGGTAGTAGCCGCCCGTGTCCACCGGCTTCCCCTGGGCCGCGATCAGCTCCGCGTCGATCTTCGCGGCGTTCTCCCCGAGCTGCTTCGCCAGCTTGGCGAAGCGCGCCTGGAGGTCCTTGTCCTTCGTCTGCTCCGCGAGCGCCTCCGCCCAGTACAGGGCGAGGTAGAAGTGGCTGCCGCGGTTGTCGATCTGCCCCACCTTGCGGGCCGGCGACTTGTTGTTGTCGAGGAACTTGCCGATCGCCTTGTCGAGCGCCTCGGCGAGGACAGCGGCCTTCTCGTTCTTCGACGTCGCCGCGACGTGCTCCAGCGAGGCGCCCAGCGCGGAGAACTCGCCGAGCGAGTCCCAGCGCAGGTAGCCCTCCTTCACGAACTGCTGCACGTGCTTCGGCGCCGAGCCGCCCGCCCCGGTCTCGAACAGGCCGCCACCGGCGAGGAGCGGGACGATCGAGAGCATCTTCGCGCTGGTGCCGATCTCGAGGATCGGGAACAGGTCCGTGAGGTAGTCGCGGAGGGCGTTGCCCGTGACCGAGATCGTGTCCTGGCCCTGGCGGATCCGCTTCACCGAGAAGCGCATCGCCTCGACGGGCTCGAGGATGCGGATCTCGAGGCCGACCGTGTCGTGGTCCTTCAGGTACTTCTCGACCTTCGCGATGACCTGCGCGTCGTGCGCGCGAGCCTTGTCGAGCCAGAACACCGCCGGCGCGCCGGTGGCCCGGGCGCGGGTGACCGCGAGCTTCACCCAGTCACGGATCGCGGCGTCCTTCGCCTGGCACATGCGGAAGATGTCGCCCTCCTCGACCGACTGCTGGAGCAGCGTCGCGCCCGTCTCGTCGTTC
This sequence comes from Anaeromyxobacter sp. SG17, assembly GCF_022690695.1. NCBI lineage: Bacteria > Pseudomonadati > Myxococcota > Myxococcia > Myxococcales > Anaeromyxobacteraceae > Anaeromyxobacter > Anaeromyxobacter sp. SG17. The sequence goes on along the minus strand of NZ_JALCYX010000004.1, from coordinate 45,009 downwards.
ACGACGCGGACGGTGCCGTTGCCCTGGGCGATGAAGGTCTTGTCGTGCGAGCCGTACTCCTCGGCCTGCTGCGCCATGAGGCCGACGTTCGGCACGCTGCCCATGGTCGCCGGGTCGAACGCCCCGTTCTTCCGGCAGTCCTCCATGATCTCCCGGTACATCGTCGCGTAGCAGCGATCCGGGATGACGGCCTTCGTCTCCTTGAGCTTGCCGTCCGGGCCCCACATCTTGCCGGACTCACGGACCACGACCGGCATCGACGCGTCGACGATGATGTCGTTCGGCGCGTGGAGGTTCGTGATGCCCTTGTCGGAGTCGACCATCGCGAGCGCCGGGCGCTTCGCGTAGACGGCCTTGATGTCGGCCTCGATCTCCGCCCGCGTCTCCGCCGGCAGCGCCTGGATCTTCTTGTAGAGGTCGCCGAGGCCGAGGTTCGGGTTGACGCCCGCCTGCTTGAGCGCGGCCGCGTGCTTCTCGAACACGTCCTTGAAGAAGACGGTCACGGCGTGGCCGAACATGACGGGGTCGGAGACCTTCATCATGGTGGCCTTGAGGTGCAGCGAGAAGAGGACGTCGTTCTTCTTCGCGTCCTCGATCTGCTCCTCGTAGAACTTGCGCAGCGCGCGAATGCTCATGACGGTCGAGTCGATGATCTCGCCCGCCTTGAGCGGCGCCTTCTTCTTGAGGACGGTGGCCTTGCCGTCCGCGGAGACGAACTCGATCCGGTAGTCCATCGCCTGCTGGACGGTCATCGAGGTCTCGTGGCCGTAGAAGTCGTCGCTCGTCATGTGCGCGACGTGGGCCTTCGAGTCGGACGTCCAGGCGCCGAGCTTGTGCGGGTGCTTCTTCGAGAACGCCTTCACGGACAGCGGCGAGCGGCGATCGGAGTTGCCCTCACGGAGCACCGGGTTCACGGCGCTGCCGAGGCACTTCGCGTAGCGCGCCTGGATCGCCTTCTCGGCGTCGTCCTTGGGGTTCTCGGGGTAGTCCGGGAGCTTGTAGCCCTTCCCCTGCAGCTCCTTGATCGCCTCCTTGAGCTGGGGGATCGAGGCGCTGATGTTCGGCAGCTTGATGATGTTGGCCTCGGGCGTCCGCGCGAGCTCGCCGAGCTGGGCCAGGTAGTCGGGGATGCGCTGGCTCTCGGTCAGGTTCTCCGGGAAGTTCGCGATGATCCGGCCGGAGAGCGAGATGTCCCGCGTCTCGACGGCGACGCCGGTACCCTGGGTGAAGGCCTGGACGATGGGGAGCAGCGAGTACGTGGCCAGCGCAGGCGCTTCGTCAATATCCGTCCAGATGATCGTGGAGGTCTTCGTCGTCATGTCCTCTTCCTTGGTGCCCCTGCATCTCACGAGCGGGGAACCTTCACTGTTCGTACTCGACTGCTTCTGATCTTCGCCCGGGGCGATTCTTCGGCCCAGAGAGCTGAGGCTCCGGCACCCGCCCCTGGGCTGCTTTCACGTCTGCGCCGGACAGTTCCTGGAAGCCGTGGAAATTACACGATGTGTCAGGCGACTGTCTTCACGTCGGCCGGCGGATGTGGACTTCGCGCGTCCGCGAGCGCCAGCGCGCAGGGGATGCGCCGCCGACGCTGCCCGCCGAGGCCGTCGATCTCCCCGACGACCGCCGGATGGAGCCGATCCGAGGTGCCCGGGCGCCGCGGCGAGCGCAGCTTCTGCGCGATGGACACACCGGTGCCGGGGGCGAGGACTGCTCCTCGACCCCGCACCGGCCGCCGATCGGGAACGGGCCGCCGACCCGGAATAATCCGCCCTCTCGGGTGTGGCGTCCCGTTACGCCCGCGGCGCCCCCTGCCCCGGCGCGGCGGCGATCAGCCGCCGTCCCAGCGTGCGCGGCGCGCGTCCAGCGCCGGGACGAGCGAGCGAGCGCCGAGCTCGTCGCACCACGCCTCGAAGCGCGCCCGCGGGATGCCCTGCCAGCGCACGTCCTCGAGCGACTCTGCGAGCGGCACGTCGCGGACGAGCGTGGCGAGCCGCCGGTAGAGGATGGCCGCCTCCCGTCCCGCGTCCAGCGCGCGCACGAGCGTCGCCGCGCCGCGGATACCGGCGGGCCAGCGCCCCGGGTCGAGGGGGATGTCCTCGAGGTGGACGAACCGTGCGAGCAGCGCCGAGGCGGTCCTCGCCCCGAACCCGGCGAGCCCGGGGATCCCGTCCGCCTCGTCGCCCACGAGCGCCAGGTAGTCGGGGACGCTCTCGGGCCGGATGCCGCGACGGGCGAGGAGCGCCTCCTCGTCGATCTCGCGCTTGCGGATGCGGTCGACCTGCACGACCTGGCGTCCCCACAGGCACTGCCCCAGGTCCTTGTCGGGCGTGAGGATGCGCACCTGGACCGCCGCGTCGCGGAAGCGGGCGGCGCCGGTGGCCAGCGCGTCGTCGGCCTCGAACTCGCGCATCGACCAGACGGTCACGCCCAGCGCACGGACCGCCGCCTCGGCGGCGTCGAATTGCGCGAGCAGCTCCCGCGGCACCCCGTCGTCGGTCTTGTACCCCGGCCAGAGGTCGTTCCGGAAAGAGCGGATGGGATTGTCGAACGCGACCGCGACGTGGGTGACCGCCTCGCCCTCGTCGTGCAGGAGGGCCAGGAGCGAGCTCGCGAGCCCGACGGTGGCCTTCGCGTCCCAGCCCGCCGGCGCGACGTGGCCGGGCCGCTTCGAGTAGTGCGCCCGGAAGAGCTCGAAGGTGCCGTCGACGAGGTGTACCCGCATCGCGGCCGAATATAGGAGCCCACCGGGAGACGCGCGGCCCGACGCCCGCAAGCCTGTCGGGGCGTGCCGCCGCAAAAAACCGTTCACCTGTGAGCGCAAGCTGCTGCTCGAGCGCGCGGCGGCGTGTGAGCGCGCGGCGCGGTGACAGAGGGGGGCGGCGGTCCGGCTACCTCAGGAGCCCGCGCCACCAGCGCCACGCGCAGACGTTCGCCTCGTGGCTCATCGCCATCGCGGTGCCGTCCGCCCCGACGAACGCCCAGGCGCAGCCTTCGAGCGGCAGCTGGATCTTCCCGCACGACGTGCCGGACGGCGTCAGGATCTCGATCTCGGCGGTGGAGGGACACGCGAGCTGGGGCCCGACCACCGCGTTCGCGCGCCCTCCCCGCACCACGTACACCCGCGTCCCCGGCCGATCCGCGAGCCACTGCGGGGCAGGAGACGCCGCCGCGTTCCCCGGCGCGAAGACGTGCGTCCAGACCCCGCTCACGCGCAGCGCCACCGTCCCGTCCGCGAGCGAAGCGGTGTCGTCGCCGACGCTCGTCGCTCCGAGCGGCGGCGTGAGCGGGAACCAGCCCGTGAGCGGGGCGGCGTCCCGCCCGAACCAGCGCGCGCCGTCGAGAGCGACGACGAGCGCCTCGCCGGTGCGGGCGACGCCGAGCTGATAGGGAGCGCGATCGAGCTCCGCCGCTCCGGCGCGCGACCCGTCCTCGCGCACGTACTCGAGCCGCAGGATGGGGCTCCCGTCCGGGTGGCGGTCGTTCGTGATCATGCCCTCCGTGGTCGTGAGGAGCGCGCTCCCGCCTCCCGGGACCGGGTGGAGCTGGCGCACGCGGCCGAGCGGCCCGTCCCCGCCGAGGAGGGCTCCGCGCGCGTCACGACGCTCGAAGAGGCCCGGCAGGTAATCGCCGCCGTGGTTCAGGTGATAGCCGTGCGGCTGCGGCGCGATGGGGAAGCCCTCTGCGAGCAGCGACACCTGGAAGGCGACGGTGTCGTCTCCCGCGCCGGTCGCGGCGTCGAGGAACCGGTACGCGCTCTGCTTGTAGCCGGTGCCGACGCCGATCCAGTCCCCCGTCCCGTCGGTGATCGGCTCGCGGCAGAAGTAGAAGCCGTCGAGCGGCAGGCTGTGCTCGACGGCCTCGCCCAGCGCGGCGGGCACGAGGCCCGCGCACGCGTCGGCGGCCGGCGCCGGCGGAGGGGGCGACTCCGGAGACGACGGCGGCGTCGCGGCGGGAGGCGGCGACGGCTGCGACGCCGGCGGCTCCGGCGTTGCGCTCGGGCCGGGCGCGGTCGGATCCGGGGACGGAGTCGGCTCAGGCGTGGGCTCGCGTGTCGAGGGACCGCCGCCGCACGCGGCGAGGAGGAGAACGACTGCCCAAAGCCCGACGCTCGCCGTGCCCCTCGCCATGCCTGCGCCCCCTCGCCCGAGCCTCCTGCAGCCCCGCGAAGCGAGGCGCCCCAGAGTGAATGTGCGCTCCCGGCGAATCCCGCGCCAGGGGCGCCCGCGGCGGGGCGCGGCGAGGACGGGAGTCGGGTCCGGGAAGTTGGGATCGGTCCTCTACTTCGACTTCCACAGGCCCAGGGCGGCGCCGGTCGGATCGACGATCAGGCTGAACCAGCCGGCGCCGGGCACCTCGGTGACGTCCTTCAGGATGGTGGCGCCGAGCGACTGAGCCTTCTTCGTCGCCGCGGCGACGTCGTCCACGAGGACGTAGGCGAGCCAGGACGAGGGCGCCCCGGGCATCGGGTGCTTCATGAGCCCGCCGCCCGTCCCCTCACCCACGTTGATCATCGTGTACGACCCACCGTGTCCCATCGGGACGTCTTCCAGCTTCCAGTCGAACAGCCTGCCGTAGAACGCCTTCGCCTTCTCGGGATCGGTCGTGTTCAGCTCGACGTGTACGAACGGGTTTCCCATCGCGGTGTCCTCCTCTCCGGCGCCTTGTATGTGCGGTGGCGCGATCACGCCGACGCTTCGCGGGGCCTGCCTCGTGAAGCCGGGCCCATCGCGCGCGGCGACGGTGCGCGAGCGGCGATGCCGGCGCCGGGAGGACCGCGCGCCGTCGGAGCGTCCGGTCCACGAGCGGCGCGGCGCCCACGCCCCCGCTCAGCGCGTCGAGGGAGACGCCGCTCCGCGCGCGAGCGCGTTGATGTCGCGGGTCTCGAGCACCGGGCTCTTCGCCCCGCCCTTCGCGACGGCGAGCATCGCCCGCCCGAGCCGCTCCGTGGTCGTCACGAGGTCCGGGAAGAGCGCGTTCATCACCGGGAAGAGCGGCGACAGCAGCGGGTAGAGCGCACGGTAGAGCCTCGTCCGCGAGGTGATGCCGTGCAGCGCCTGGATGAAGCCCGGCCGGAACATGTACGCCGACGCGAACGGGAGCCGCAGCAGCGCGTTCTCGGTCTCCCCCTTCACCCGCGCCCACATCGACCGCCCGCGCTCGGTGCTGTCCGTCCCCGCCCCCGAAACGTAGACGAACGTCATGCGGGGATTGCACGCCACGAGCGTCCGCGCGACCGCGAGGGTGAGCTCCTTGGTGACGCGCCGGTAGTCGCGCTCCGACATCCCCGCCGACGACACGCCGAGACAGAAGAAGCAGGCGTCGCAGGCGGCGAGCTCGCCCTCGAGACCGGAGAGATCCGAAGGATCCGCCCGGACGACCTCGCGGAGCTTCGCGTCACGCCGACCGGTCGGGCTGCGCCCGATCGCGAGGACGCGCTCGACGTCGGGATCGCGCAGGCACTCCCGGAGCGCACCCTGCCCTACCATCCCGGTCGCCCCGAAGAGAACGATCTTCACGTTGCCCCCTCGTCGCCGGGCCGTCCGCCGACCCGTTCCGGTGGGATGGTACACCCGCGAAGAGATGGCCGACGGCGCGTGGCGCGTGAGGAGTTGCGCGCCCCCGTCACGAGCGCAGCAGAGGGCGGGCAGGACCCACGGTACGTGGAATCCGGTGGGGTCACCTCGCTTGCGGGCTCCGCACGCTCCGTGCAAGCATTCCGCCGCTCGAGCACCTCCGGAGGAGACCTCCCATGCCCAGCTCCCTGGCCCGCGCGCCGCGCCTCCCTGCTCTCCTGCCGATCGCGATTGCGATCCTCGCGGCGACCGCGGCGTGCCACTCGTCCGGCGATGGCGCCTCGCTTCCGCCCTCCACGGAGTTCGCGGCGCGATGTGCCGCGCCGCGAGCCGGAATCGACCCCTCCACCGGCGCGCCGTACGCCGACCGGCAGGGGACGCTCGCCGACGAGAAGGCCTGGCTCCGCTCCTGGATCGACGAGCTCTACCTCTGGTACCGCGAGGTCCCGGACGCGGATCCCGCGCACTACGCGACGGCCGTGAGCTACTTCGACGTGCTGAAGACGCCCGCGTTGACCGAGTCGGGGCGCCCGAAGGACCGGTTCCACTTCACCTATCCGACCGACGCCTGGGTGGCGCTCTCCCAGTCCGGCGTGGAGGCGGGTTACGGCGTGCAGTGGGTGGTCCTGGCGCCCGCCCCGCCGCGCCGGATCGTGGCCGCGTACGTGGAGCCGGGCTCGCCCGCCGCGCTGGCCGGCATCGCGCGCGGCGCCGAGGTCCTCGATGTGGACGGCGTGGATCTCGTCAACGGCAGCGACGTCGCCACGCTGAACGCCGGCCTGTTCCCGGCGGCGGCGGGCGAGACCCACAGCCTGACGTTCGCCGACGCGCTCGGCACGCGCACGGTGTGGATCACCTCGGCGAACGTCGAGAGCGCGCCCGTCCCCACCACCCTCACGATCCCGACCAGCGGCGGCACCGTCGGGTACGTCCTCTTCAACGACCACTTCGCGACCGCCGAGTCGCAGCTCGTCGCGGCGATCGAGCAGCTCCGGGGCGCGGGGGTGGCCGATCTCGTGCTCGACCTCCGGTACAACGGCGGCGGCTATCTCGCCATCGCGAGCGAGCTCGCCTACATGATCGCGGGTCCCACCGCGACGTCCGGAAAGGCGTTCGAGCGCCTCGTGTTCAACGACAAGATCGCCACGCGGGATCCGGCCACGGGGCTGCCGTTCCCCCCCATGCCGTTCCTCGACGCGACGCAGGGCTTCTCGAGCGCGCCTGGCGCCGCCCTGCCCTTCCTCGGGCTCGACCGCGTCTTCGTCCTCACCGGCTCGGGGACGTGCTCGGCGAGCGAGTCCATCATCAACGGCCTCCGCGGCATCGGCGTGAGCGTGATCCAGATCGGCGCCACGACCTGCGGCAAGCCGTACAGCTTCTCGCCGCAGGACAACTGCGGCACGACCTACTTCGCCATCCAGGTCCAGGGCGTGAACGACCAGGGCTTCGGGAGCTACGGCGACGGCTTCGTGCCGGGCGGGAGCGGCGGCGCAGGCGTGCCCGGCTGCGCGGTGTCGGACGACTTCGACCACGCGCTCGGCGACGCCCGCGAGGGTCGCCTCGCGGCGGCGCTCGCGTACCGCGCGACCGGGAGCTGCCCGCTGACGGCGGCTGCGACGACGGCCGCGGCGCGGGCGCTCGTGTCGCAGGAAGCGCTCGCGGGCGAGGGCGAGGTGGTCAAGTCGCCCTGGCGCCAGAACCGGATCGTGACGAGGTGAGCGCGATGCGCGCCCTGACGACTCTCCTCGTGCTCGCGCCCGCGCTCCTCGCGGCCGGCTGCCGGACGGTGCGCTCCGAGCCCCACGAGGTGCCGGCCGTGATCGTCGAGCCGACCCCCGCGAGCCGCGCCGCGCTCGCCGCGGCCGTGAGCGCCGCCCTCCACGGTGCGCCGGTCACGCTCGCGGACGACGCGCTCACGCGGTCGAGCGCCCTCAGCGTCGAGCGAGCGCCGTTGCGCGATCCCTGCGGCCTGCCGGTCTCCGGACGCGAGCTCGGGATGCCCGAACGGTTTCGCCTCGTGATGCGCGGCGACGCGTGCCTGCTCGTGCACGAGGGCACCGGGCAGGCGGTGACGCTCGACTCGACGCGGTGCGTGCCGAGCGGGGACTGACGTTCGCTTCCCGCGCTCCCGCCGTTACGTCTCGAGCGGCGCGAGCGTGGCTCCCTCGCGCAGCCGGGCTCGCTCCGAGGGCGCGCCGCCGAGCGCGCGGGAGGCGTGACGATGCCGAGACGGATGTTCCCGCGCGCGAACGGCGCGCGCTCCGAGCGGCCCGCCGAGGGCGACCCCGAGCTCGGGTCCGGGCGCTCGGGCTCGCCGGTGCGGGTCACGATCTCGACGCACATCGACGCTGCAGCCGAGCAGGTGCTCGCGCTGTACGCGGACCCCGCCCGCTGGCCGACGATCTTCCCGGCGACCATCGTGGCGGCGCGCGTGGTGCGCGCCGAGGGCGGGGAGCTAGTCGTGGAGGTTCAGCACCGGCGCGAGGGCAAGGTGCCGAACCGGCTCCGCCAGGTCTCCCCCACCTGCCTCGCGCTCGAGGAGTCCAAGCGCCGCTACGACGCGACCTTCGTGAGCGAGTTCATCCCCGAGCCAGGCGGGATGCGCTACACGCTCCACGGAGCGGTGCGGATGAAGGGCGCCTACCGCCTCCTCTCCCCGTTCCTGCGGCCCGTCATGCGCGCGCAGATGCGCCGCTACGCGGTCGAGCCGCTCCGCGCCGCGGCCGAGCAGGAGGCGAGCGCCGCTCGCAGGAGCTGACGTTCGTCGGATCGCCCGGAGCCGCTCGATGGTCCGAGCGCGGCGCGGCGCACCCGACCCGGGCGCCGCGCAACCGCGCTCACGATCGCGGCAGCCGGAGCGTGAAGCGGGTCCCCTGCGCGTCGGACTCCGCGGTGAGCGCGCCGCGGTGCGCCTCGGCGATCGACCGCGCGATGTACAGGCCGAGCCCGAGGCCGGAGCGGTGCTCGCGGTCGGGCTGGTGGAACGGCTCGAACAGGCGCGGGAGCGTCTCGGGCGCGATCGGCGGACCGCGGTTCGCGTTCGCCACCACCAGGACGGCGTCGCCGCCGTCCGAGCGGAGCGTCACGCGCGCCGGGGGCGCGCCGTGCTCGATCGCGTTCGCCACGAGGTTGTGGACGAGCTGCTCGAGCCGGTCGCGATCCCAGAAGCCCGTGCACGCCGGACCGAGCGCGAGCTCGAGCGTCGCCGGCGTGTCGGAGACCGCGGCGTCGGTGGCGACCTCCTCGCACACCTCGCGGAGGTCGAACGAGCTCGGGTGGAGCGCCATCGTCCCCGACCGGCTCCGCGCGAAGTCGAGGAGCTGCGAGATGAGGCGTGTCATCCGGCTCACGCTCCGCACGGTCCGAGCGGCGATCCGCTGGACGTCGGGCTGCAGCGCCGCGGACGAGCGGAGGAGGAGATCGGCGCCGGTCCGGATGACGCCGAGGGGGCCGCGCAGGTCGTGGCCCAGCGCGGCGAGGAAGAGGTCGCGGTCCTGCTCGGCGCGCTGGAGCGCCTCGAGCGCGCGCTCGACGTTCACCTGGTCCGTGACCTTCAGCGTGAACGCGACCCCTCCGACGACCTTGCCGTCGTCCGCGATCACCGGCGTGAAGCCCCAGCGGTAATGAACGGTCTCCTCGCCCTCCCGGTGCGTGTAGTCCTGCCACTCGACCGGTCGGCCCGAGCGAAGGCGCTCCAGCTGCTCCCGCTCGGCAGCCACGCTCTCGGGCGTACCCCACACCTCGCTGGCCGTCTTCCCGACGACCTCCGAGGGCGAGCGGCGAGTCTGACGGCACCACTCCGCGTTCACCGCGCGGTGTCGCCCGTCCCGGTCGAGGATGGCGATCCCCACGGGGGCGTTTTGCAGGAGGGCGCGGACGAGCGGTGTGTCGAGGTCCAGGGAGGCCACCGCATGAGTCCTAAGGCCCGGCGGCCCCGCATGCATCGCCCCCGGGCGCTCTCGTGCCCGAGCGGGCAGCGAGGAGGCGGGAGCGAACCGTGGGTGGCCGGCAGCCTCCACGCAGATCCCGCGCGGGGCCCTCCTCGCGAGTGGGGCGGCGCGCGCGCACGGTCCGTCGCATGACTCCTGGTCGGTCTCTCTCTCTGGAGGTTCCTCGTGATGACGAAGCGTGTCGTTCCGCTCCTCGCAGCGCTCACCGCCGCCGCGCCCGCGGCGGCCGCGAACTCGGTGACGCTCGGGTTCGTGAACTCCGTGACCGGGCCTGAGGCACCCATCGGCGAGGCGCTCACGAACGGCGCCGACCTCGCGATCTCCGACCTCAAGGCGAAGGGCATCGACGTGAAGGCCATCCGCCAGGACGACACGGGGAAGCCTCAGGTCGCGATGAGCGCGACCGAGCAGCTCGTGTCCGGCGACGAGGTGCCCGCCATCGTCGGCCCGTACTCGTCGGCGCCCGCGAACGCGATGGCGAAGCTCGCGCAGCAGTACAAGGTTCCGCTCCTCATCCCGGTGGCGTCCAAGGAGGACATCACGCGGCAGGGGTACGACTGGGTGTTCCGGCTCTGCGCCCCCGCGCACGAGTACGCGGAGACGCTCCTCGACGCGGTCCTCGCGGCCGGGAAGCCCAAGACGATCGCCTTCATCTACGAGTCGACCGACTTCGGCACGTCCGTGAGCACGCTCGGCAAGGACCTGGCGCAGAAGAAGGGGCTCAAGGTCGTGGCGGACGAGGCCTACCAGAAGGGCGCGCCCGACTACCGCTCCACGCTCACGAAGATCAGGGCGCAGAACCCGGACCTCGTCTTCATGGTCTCGTACGTGGCCGACGCCATCCTGCTCATGCGCCAGTCGCGCGAGGTGGGCCTGAAGCCCCAGGCGTTCCTCGGCGGCGGCGCCGGGTTCGACACCGCGCAGTTCGAGAGCGAGAAGGACATCTCGACGAACGTGTTCTCCGTGACGCAGTGGACGCCGGACACCGGCTGGCCGGGGGCCGCCGACTTCGCGAAGCGCTACGAGGCGCGGTTCAAGAAGCGGCCGACCTACCACGCGGCGACCGCGTACGCAGCGATGACCATCATGGCGGAGACCGTCGCGAAGGTCGGACCCGACCGGAAGAAGATCCGCGACGCCCTCGCGACGGGCACCTGGTCGAGCATCATGGGCGACGTGAAGTTCCAGACGTACGAGGGCTTCACGAACCAGAACCAGCACAAGATGCCGGTCATCCAGTACCAGGGCGGCAAGGCCGTCACGGTCTACCCGCCGCAGATCGCGAAGGCGAAGCCGGTCTACCCGTTCCCGGGCTGGAAGTGAGGCGGCGCCCCGGCGCGTGAGCTCCGTCGTTCGCGGCGCCGTCGCCTCGCGCGCACGGCGCCGCGGACCGGAGGCTCCACCTTTCGCCGCCCGGGCGTGATCCTCTCGATGCGGCTCATCGAGAGGCGCCGGCGGCCCGTGTCGATCTTCAGGCCTCGCGTTCGTCGCGAGGGTGAACCTCGGTGAGCCGCGGAGGACCCCTTGAACGTTCCCGGTCCGGACACGCGCTGGCGATCCTGGACGCCGCAGTTGCTCAGCGTCCTCAGGATCGTCACCGCCTTTCTCTTCATTCAGGTGGGGACGGCCAAGCTGTTCGCGTTCCCGGGCGCCATCATGCCGGAGGGGGGAACGGCGCCGGTCGCGTCGCTGGCGGGCATCGCCGGCGTGCTGGAGACGTTCGGCGGCCTCCTGCTGCTCGTCGGGCTCTACACCCGGCCCGTCGCGTTCCTGCTCTCCGGTGAGATGGCGGTCGCGTACTTCTACGCGCACGCCCCGCAGGGCTTCTGGCCGGTGCTCAACCAGGGCGCGCCCGCAGCCCTGTATGCGTTCCTGTTCCTGTACCTCTCCGCGGCCGGCGGCGGACCCTGGAGCCTCGACGCGTTTCGCCGCCGCGAAGGGAAGGCCTAGCGAGATCATCGCGCCGCCCGCAGGGCTCGACGAGAGAGCGCCCGCTGCGGGCGCCCGCTCTCTCCGCCGCAGCCGCGGGCGCAGCGCCGCGAGCACGCCGCTCGAAAACTCTTGACCCCACCCCGGTTCGCCAGTAGAAACGCGCCTCGTTTCGACCTTCCCAACTGACGCGGGGTGGAGCAGCCAGGTAGCTCGTCGGGCTCATAACCCGAAGGTCGCAGGTTCAAATCCTGCCCCCGCAACCAACCGAACGCCGGTCCAGCTCACTGGGCCGGCGTTCTCGTTTTGGGACGCGCGGCGGCGCTCGCGCAGGCGCTCCCGGGACCCGGCGACGGACTCGCGCGTGCTCGCCGTCTGCGGCACCGGCGCGCTGCTCGTCGCGGCGATCGGGCTGAACCTCGTGCTCGCGGGGATCGGCGTCGAGGACCGGCGCCGGTCGGGGCGATGCTGCCCGCACTGGTGATCGCTCCGTTACTGCAGGTCGTGCTCGCCGGCGGGTGACGGTCGGTCCAACACGGGCAAGATCATCATCGCGTCCGATGCCCTGTACACGGCGACGAAGTACGGCCCTCCCCTCCGCATGCCGGGGATCGTCTACGACACGCTTGGTTACGTCCGTACCGCGAAGCGACTCAGGGAGCTGGCCAACCGCGAGAAGGCGACGATCTGGTTCGGCCACGGGAAGGCCCAGTTTGCGACGCTGATGAAGTCGCACCAGGGCTTCTACGACTGAACACGCGCCAGCTGTCGCCGTCGCGGTGCAGTCGGGGAACACCGAGCGAGCTGACAGTTCCCGATGTGCGCGCGTACGCACCCGCCGCGACGCCGATTCGCATCGCGAGGGGAATGGCCGAGCGCACTCCGCGTTGCAAGCTGGGCAGGCGTCGCGCCGAGCCGAAGAGACGCGACCTTCAACCCCCATCCTCGAGGAGTCCACACGTGACCAAGACGATCTCGGCGGCTGCGCTTCTGACGATGATCTCGCTCGGATCCCCCGCTCTCGCCCAGGAGCCGGCCAAGGCGGAGGCGCCGGCCGCCGCGCCTGCGCAGGCGGAACCCGGCGCCGTCCAGCCCGACGCCGCTCAGCCCGGCGAAGCCGCGCGCGCCGACGCCGCGCCGGACGTGAAGCCTGCGGAGGCAGCCCCGGTCGCGCCCGCGAAGGAGGCGAAGCCGGCGAAGACGACGAACCAGTCGAAGAAGAAGGCCCCGAAGAAGGCCCAGGCCAAGCCGGCCGAGGCGGTCCCGTCGGCGAAGTAGTCGCGGACACGCATCGTGGCGGGGCGGTGCAGCGGCTGCCGATTGCAGCACCGCGACCATCCAGGCGCCGGCCCAGTTCGCTGGGCCGGCGTTCTTCTTTTGGGCGACGTCGTACTCGATTCAGTCGCGAGACTCGAGCTCGTCGGCGCGCGAGAGCTCTCCGCGGTCGCGCGCACATCGGGCGCGTCGCGACACGATTGGATGTCAGCGCGCCGTGTCCGCCGGCGACGGACGTGTTGCCCTGAAACGCCGCGCTCGTCGCTCCAGCTCGCGCTTGCCGAGCGGGTGACGGACGGTCGCTCCCGCCGCCGTATCACCCGACTCGCGCGAGCGACGCGGCGGGCAGCCGGGGTAAGCGTGTGGCACTTGAAATCGTCCTCGGACCGGCGTGGCGCGCGGGCTCACTCGGGAAGGACATCGAGCTGACCACATACCAAGGTCGCGTTACGTTCCGTTCGATCGGTGCTGACAGCGATGCGCTTCTCCAGACACTTGACGAGCTCTACGGCACGAACTTGAGCCTGTCTTCCTCCGGAGCGGGCACCGACGGGCGCTCATCGCTCTCGCGCGAAGGTCGCGCCGATTCGCAGGCGCCGATATCAAGGGAAACCCCATCTCCCCCGCAGGTGTGGCGCGCGCGCTGCGACTGCCGCTGCCGGGTCATTTCGGCGCCGCAGCCGCTGGCCACCTTGCGTGCCCTCACCCGGAGGGCGGCTCGAAAGCGAGGTCAGCCCGCCGGTTCGGGCAGCGCCGCGTCGGCTCGCAACCGCCAGCGTCCAGCCGTGCCGCGTTTCCGGACCACGAGATGGCGTTCGGTAGGCGTTGGCCGGGGACTCCGCCTGCCTGGACGATGACCTGTTCGGCCCGCGTGACTTCCCGCGACGAATGCCGCGTCTGGCATTTTTGAAATTGAAGACGGTCGCGGCTGCGCATTGGCCGCCCCTATGGCGCGCGCGAACTTCGCCGCTCCCCGACGCCAGCGTGACCGCGGGCGGGGCCGCTCCAGGAGCTTCACACAGCGAAGAACTCTGCTGAGCGAGGCCTTACTCGTCCTCGATGGCTTCGGGGTTTTGCTCCGAGCTCCGGGGTTGGCCCGGAGGCGCGGGAGGGCACCGGGTTTCCGGGGCGCGCCCTGCGGTGGTGGCGTATCATCGCGTCACGTGGTGTGAACGCGCGGCTCCGCTCGCCCGAGGGCCGCGCCCGTTTACGAAGGGGACACGGCATGAACGGGATGAGGGTCGCTCGCGCTCTCCGCGCTCGCACGCACGGGCCAGAATCCAGGATGAGCCGCGCCCTGTCACTGTCGATCCTGCTCGCGCTCGTGCTCGGCTGCGCGGAGCCCCCTCGCAGCGAGGCGACGGTCCCGGCGGTGTGCGCTCCGCAGGCGAGCCTGAGCTGCGTCGACGACCACCTTTACGACGTCGATTCCTGCGGGAAGGTGGATGCCGCGCCGGCGTCGACGTGCATCTGCCCCTGCGCTCAAGGCGGGACCGGGTGCCCGCGATGGATCGAGCCGGCACTCCTCACGCCCTGGGCGTCGTGCAACGTCGCCACGTCGTGCCTGCACGTGGAGGACGTGCACTGCGGCGAGCTCTCCGGCGAGTGGGTGCACGGGTATCGTATGGTGAACGTCTGCGACTTCCCGATCCGGTGTTACGCGTACCAGCGGACCGACACGACGATGAGGATGCTCGACGGCGGGCTCCTGGAAGAGGTCTGGAGGCAGTACTCCGGTCCGCCGTGGGTGCCGGAGCTCGATCCCGGGCAGCAGGAGTTCGGGCTGCGGTTCAGCTTCGCCACCGAGGAAGCGTGCCGAACTGTGTGGGACGCTCCGACGGTGACGGAGCTCAGCTACCACGTGTGCGTGCGGGCCGACGATCCGGTCGCGACGTGCCTGCCGGACCTCAGCGATCCCCTCGTCGACCTCTCGCCGGTCTGCCCGTAGGCCCAAACGCGAACGGCGCAGCGACGTGGCCCCCGGGTCAAGCCTGGTTGGCTTCGATATGGCGTCCGAGGCGGCGCTCGACCGACCTCCTGCCGGCACCGTCATGGCTGTGGCGTTGCGCCGCGCCTAGATCCCGCGGCTAGGAGGGCGGCCATGGAGCAGCAGCATGCGGCATCCACGCGGGCCACACCGGACCCGCAGGCGGTGGAGGCGTTCGGGAGCCGACTCGTCGCCATGCTCGACGACGCCGGGACGGCGCTCATGACCTCGATCGGCCACCGCACGGGGCTCTTCGACGCGATGGCGCGCCTGCCGCCCGCGACGAGCGAGGAGCTCGCGCGCGAGGCGCGGCTGGACGAGCGGTACGTTCGCGAGTGGCTCGGCGCGATGACGACGGCGAGGATGGTCGAGTACGAGCCGCGAGGCGGACGGTACCGCCTGCCCGCCGCGCACGCGGCGCTCCTCACGCGCGCCGCCACGCCCAACAACGTCGCGGTCTACGCCCAGTACGTGGCGCTGCTCGGGTCCGTCGAGGACAGGATCGTCGAATGCTTCCGCAGAGGGAGCGGCGTCCCGTACTCCGCGTTCGACCGCTTCCACGAGGTGATGGCGGAGGACAGCGGGCAGAGCGTCGTGGGCGCGATCGAAGCGATCGTCGCCCTCGTGCCCGGGCTCGAGGAGGACCTGCGGAGCGGGATCTCCGTCCTCGACGTGGGCTGCGGCTCAGGGCGGGCGCTCGTCGCGCTCGCGCGGGCGTACCCGCGGAGCCGGTTCACGGGGCACGACTTCTCAGAGGAGGCGATCCGCGCTGCGCGCGCAGCCGCCGCCGAGCAGGGGCTCACCAACGTCGCGTTCGAGGTGCGGGACGCCGCCGGGGCGGTCGGCGACGAGCGGTACGAGCTCGTCACCGCGTTCGACGCGATCCACGACCAGGCCGATCCCGCCGGCGCACTGCGCGCGATCCAGCGGCGTCTCGCGCCGGACGGGATCTTCCTGATGCAGGACATCCGCGCGTCGAGCGCCCTCGAGCGGAACGTCGATCACCCGCTCGCGCCGTTCCTCTATGCCGTGTCGGTCATGCACTGCATGACCGTCTCGCTCGCGCAGGGCGGGGCCGGGCTCGGGACGATGTGGGGCGAGGAGCGCGCCCGGGCGATGCTTGCGGATGCCGGCTTCGGCGAGGTGTCGGTCCACACGCTGCCGCACGACATCCAGAACTGTTTCTTCGTGGTGCACGCGGCTGGGTGACGGACGCGCCCAAGGGTTCAGTCGTCAAAAGTGGGAAGTGGAAGGTCTTGACCCTCGGTCGACTCGCATCGAGCAGTGTAGGGGGCCTAACCAGCCGACCGCCTGAACCCGACCCGCGCGAACGTCTTCCAACTCGTCGAACACCGGGCGGTCCTTCGCTCTCCGACCTCCTCGTATACGGGTGGGCTCGTAAGTAGCCCGCGCGCCACGACGAGGCGCTTCACGAGGGCCCGCCGGTGCCTAGCGGATGAGCCGGCGAGGTCTCGCTACCAGCACGGACAGGCGTACAAGGCACGGTGCCGCAACCCCAGATGATCGATACCCCGCTGCGACGGAGCCGCGCGTAATTCGTAGGGCCAAACGCGGAGGTGACCGATGAGGCGCGTGATCTGGGCGATGGGGGCTGCGCTCCTGCTCGTTGCTTGCGGACAGGAGGTGGCGCAGGAACAGGGCGTGGGGCTGGATCAGCAATCAGAAGCGCTGACGGTCGAGCCGGCCGGTATCGCAACGAATCCGCATTGCGCGAAGGTGGGTCACATCTACTGGTGCTACGACCCGGACTACAGCACCGCCTCAACGGTCGGGTGCACGGACATGTGTGCATCGATCGGACAGCGCCTGATGCGCAATGACTCGAAGTGGTTCAACGCGCAAAACTCGTTGGCTGAATGCAACGCGATTGCGACCGCTCTCGGGCTCACGACGGACGTCGCCAATTCCTACAGCAGCTATGCGTACGCATGCGCCGAGTACCTCCCTACGCTGGGCGCCCGGATGCTGCAGTGCTCTTCGGATTCGACCTGCCCGGACAGCGTGAAGACCGCTCACGACGGCGGCCAGGGGCTGGTCTGTCCTTGCCATTGACGGGTCTCGTCACGACGGAACACCGTGTGTTGCACTCGCGGCGCAACCTCGTGCTGCGGGTGCAGCCGCTGCCGGCCCAAACGGCCCGCCTCGCGTTCGACGCCGAGCACCTGTGATTGCGCGCCACCTGAGCCCACGACAGGCCCTGCTCGGGCAGCCGCTGGACGTGGATGCGCGCCAGACGCAAGTGGCGGTTGCGTCATCATCGGCCTCAAGAACAAGCTCCGCACGCGTGGCGTGCAGGCGGCTCCAGACGACGGCCGCCGATTCGACGGCCCCTCGGCGAGGAGGGAGGGCGCGTGCGTCGAGTCACGCGCCCTGGGTCGCCGTCCACGCGGAGGCGGCGCCGAACGCGAAGAACAGGCCGGCGGCTCCGATTCGGA
Organism: Anaeromyxobacter sp. SG17; assembly: GCF_022690695.1. Taxonomy (NCBI): domain Bacteria; kingdom Pseudomonadati; phylum Myxococcota; class Myxococcia; order Myxococcales; family Anaeromyxobacteraceae; genus Anaeromyxobacter; species Anaeromyxobacter sp. SG17. Next base: position 27,839 of record NZ_JALCYX010000004.1, on the reverse strand, counting down.
TCCACCTCATGGGCGCGCGCTCCGCGAGCCGCTCTCCGAGGAACACGGCGAGACCGTCCGACGCGAGCATCCCGAGCGTCGTGCCCGTGGTGACGAGCAGGACTGACCCGAACCGCGCGGCCAGGGCGACGGTCGCGAGCTGCGTCTTGTCCCCCATCTCCGCGAGGAAGAACAGGAACGTCGTCGTGAGAAACGGGCCGAAGCGATCCGGCCGCGCGTTCTCCTCGAGCGTGTCCGGCTTCAAGGTCCAGAGCCCGAACGCGATGAACGTCGCTGCGAGGATCCCCGCCATGACCCGCGGCGGGACGTGCGCCGACGCCCACGTCCCCACGGTCGACGCGAGCGCGTGGTTGAGGAGGGTCGCCGCGAGGATCCCGCCCATCACGACCCACGGCCGGCGGTACTTGGTCGCGAGCGAAAACGCGAGGAGCTGAGTCTTGTCGCCCATCTCGCTGATGGCGACCAGGAAGAAGGAGCTGACGATCGCTTCCAAGTACGACTCCCGGCGGGCGTGCCCGCGTAAAGTGGCTGGCCGGGGTCGGATGCGGCGGACGAACGACCTCGGCCAGGGTGTGGTTACCCCGTCCGAAGGTCTCGTTCGTCTCGCGCGTGGCGAGGTGGGGGACCGGCCCGAAGGCGGTGTGTCGATCACCCCTCCGCCGCTCGTGCGGCGGGAACTACTCCCCTTGCGACCGCGGAACGTAACAGCGGTCGGGGCGTGACGGCAACCGCTTCGTTCCGACGCTCCCGGATGAAGTCGCGTCGCTCATCAGGCCTGGTGCGGAACGCCCGATCATCCAACCAGCGGCTGGGTCGCGTTCCGCGCGTGGCTCCGGAGCGCTGCGGCGGTCCAGAGCGCGCCGGCGAAGTCGATCACGCCGACCAGGATGAGGATCGGCTTGGCGAGCCCGGCGAGTACGAACGCGACCAGGAAGACGAGCACCGCCATGCGCGCGTGAACGGTGAGCCGCGCATGGGGGAGGAACTCCTCGCGCCCGAGCCGGACATTGAAGTAGGCGATGACGAGCACCAGCACCCCGACGACGCGGATCCAGACCTCCTCGGTTGGCGGCAGGCCGAAGATCCCGAGCAGGACGTTCGGAATGAGGACGAGCCCAATTCCGAAGCCCGCGAGATACCAGCCGAAGACGATGAGTGAACGAGCGACTCCGGACATGTACGCCTCCCATGGACGAACACGACACGCTAGCAGGAGAGCGCACGATGTGCCGCATCGGGGCGGATCGAGCAGGACTCCGGGCGCCAGCACCGACTCGACCGCGAGCCTGGAAGATGGTCCGCAGTGGGTCTGGAAGTTTCCTGGCTGGTGACCTCGCCGCCGCGAAGGCGACGTGTGAAGCCTGGCTCAAGGCCGTCGAAGGCCACACGCGAGCCGAAGGTCACAAATGCCTCGCGAACGTCGAGGTCGGGCTCGCAGCGCGCGCGGCCGGTGACGCGAAGGCGGATGGCCGGGGCGGCGCGGACCAGGAGCTCGCGGGCTTCCGTCGCGCCGTGAAGCACCTCGACGCGGCCATCGAGCTCGCGCCCGGCGACCTGAGCATCCATCAAGGGAGGCTCCACCTGCTCCGGATGGCGGGGCTGATGGCAGAGATGACGACCGCGCTGGAGGACAGCATCCGGCGTCATCCGGGATCGGATTGGCTCGGCGTGGAAAGCCTATCCGCGCGAGTACTACCAGAGCGTGGCGACCGCAAGCGCGCGTGCGAGCTCCAGCGGAAGGCGTCGTGTCCGTCGCAGACGGCGTGCGTGGTGTTGCCGGCGAGTCGCTGACGCGGAGGCGCCCGCAAAGATGTCGTGTCTCACGACGTCGCCCATTATGAGGAGGCGTTCATCCGGCCGCTCCACGGGCAACGCGGCCTGTCGCGAACGAAGGGCGGGACGATGAAGAGTCATTCACAGGCAGCAGGCGAGGCGGCCTCGAGACTCATCAGCGAAAGGATCGCCGAGCTGGGTGACTGGAGAGGCGATACGCTTGCGAGGATGCGTGCCCTCATCAGGGAGGCCGACCCTGAGGTCGTGGAAGAGTGGAAGTGGATGGGGACCCCGGTGTGGTCCCATGACGGGGGCATCTGCACGGGAGAGTCGTACAAGTCGACGGTGAAGCTGACCTTCTTCAAGGGCGCTTCGTTGAAAGATCCTGCCAAGCTCTTCAACTCGAGCCTCGACGGGAACGCAAGGCGCGCCATCGACATTCACGAGGGTGAGGAGGTCGACGCGAATGCGTTCAAGGCGCTCATCCGCGCGGCCGTCGCTCTCAATGGTTCTGGCGGAAAGAAGTCCCCCCGACGCAAGTGAGCATCTCGGGGAGTCCCACCCTGAACAGGTCCGGTGTCGGGCCCGGCAGAAGAAGCTCGCGGAGCTCCTCCAGCCAGCGAGTCCAGCTCGCGCACGACAACGGTTGGCGGCGTCGCCGGCGACGGGTTATCAAGTGCGACCCGCGCCACGAATCCCTCAGAGAAGGTCACCTCGCGCCCCCGCACCCCCTCTCGATCGGCACGGTCACGTCGCTGGCCGGGCAGCCGCTCTCGCGCCTCGGAACGTGCTCGCCCCTGCTGGCCGGGCGTCCGGCGGACGCGGGTCGGAAGAGACGAGGTCGCCGCGGCGGGCGCGCCGGAGAGCCGCATGCCCCATCTTCCGACGCTCTACGCCATCGACTTCGGCACGAGCAACTCGCTCCTCGCCGCCGCGAACGGGGATCGGGTGTTCGACCCGGTGCCGCTCGATCCCGACGCGTCCGATCCGACGATCCTGCGGAGCATCCTCTGCTTCCCCGACGCCGGCGGGGTGTTCGTAGGCGGCGAGGCGCTTCGCCAGTTCGTCGAGCACGGCGGCGAAGCCCGCCTGCTGCGCTCCATCAAGCACCACCTCGGCTCGCGATCCTTCCGCGGGACGATCCTCCGCGGGCGCCTCGTCTCCGCGGAGGAGCTGGTCGCCGCCCTGCTGCGCCACATGCGCGTGCGGGCCGACGCGCACTTCGGGACGGAGGTGCGGCGGGCGCTCCTGGGGCGCCCGGTCCACTTCGACGGAGAGGACGACGCCTTCGCCGAGGCCCGGCTCCGCAAGGCGGCGGAGCTCGCCGGCTTCGAGGAGGTCCACTTCCTGCCCGAGCCGGTCGCCGCGGCGCGCGCGTTCGGCGCCGCCGCGCAGCGCGAGGAGCTGGCGCTGATCGGCGACTTCGGCGGCGGCACCTCGGACTTCACCGTGCTCCGCATCGGGCCCCGCGCGCTCGAGCGAGGCGACGTGCTCGCCGTGGGCGGCGTGGCGGTCGCGGGCGACGCGCTCGACGCTTCGCTGATGCGGGCACAGGTCGGCCGGCACTTCGGCGCGGAGGTGCAGTACCGGGCGCCGTTCGGGAACAACGTCCTGCGGATGCCTCGGGGGATCGTGCAGCACCTCTGCTCCCCCGCGCACCTGTCGATCCTCCAGCGGCGCGACATCGCCAGCTTCCTCGCCGACGTGCGGCGGTGGTCGCTCTCCGAGGACGATCGCCGCTCCATGGATCAGCTCGCGATCCTCGTGGAGGACACGCAGGGCTTCCATCTGTTCGAGGCGATCGAGCGCGCGAAGCGCACGCTCTCCTCGGCGACGAAGTCCGAGATCGTGTTCTCCTACCCTGGCATCGAGGTGCGGGAGCGGGTCACGCGCGCGGGCTTCGAGGAGGCGAGCGGCCGGGAGGTGGACGCGATCCTGGGCAGCCTGGACGAGACGGTGCGCGCGGCCGGGGTGGAGCCCGCGGACATCGGCGTCGTCTGCTGCACCGGCGGCACCGCGAAGGTCCCCCGGATCGCCGCCGAGATCCGCCGCCGGCTGCCCGCGGCGCGCATGGAGCAGTTCAAGGGCTTCCACTCCGTGGTGGAGGGTCTCGCGCAGGAGGCGCGTGAGGTGGCGCGGCGCGGCCGCGACGCCTGAGCACGCTTCTCCATCCGCTACAGAGGTGACCGGAGACCGCCAGGGTAGCGCCACCGCCATTTCGCCGCGTACCGCAGGCTCCGCGCATCGCCGGCACGCTCGTCCGGTCCTCCGCCGGGGGCAGACCTCTCAAGGGATCGGTCATGACCCCCGACGGACCGCATAGGACCGCGGTGCCCTCCGAGCTCTGCGACCTCCGCCCCTCCGAGCGCTCGGCCGCCGCAGCGAGCCGCGAGTACGTCCGGGAGTGATCGCGTGCTCGCCGAGTTCCGCGCCATCGCAGAGCTCTTGCCGGACGCGCTCCTGCTCGTCTCGCGCGCGGGGGTGGTGCTCGGGGCCAACGAGGCCGCGGGCGAGCGGCTCGGCGCACCCGTCGCGGCGCTCGAGGGGCGAGCGCTCGTGGAGCTCGCCGGCGATCCCTCGCTCGCCGAGCTCGTGGCAAGCTGGCTGCGATCGACCGGACCGCTCCCCGGCGCGTTCACGCTCGCGGGGCGCGCCGAGCGGGTGCGCTGCGAGGGAGCGCGGCTGCCCGGGCCGGAGGCGCTCCTCCTCCTCCGCCTCGTCGCCCCGGAGCAGCCCGGCAACTTCGCCCTTCCGTCGGAGAAGCTCGCCGCGCTGAACCGCGAGGCGCTCCACCGCCACACCGCCGAGGCGCAGCGCGAGCGGCTCATCGACGAGCTGAACCGCGCGGTCCGGCTCTCCGAGACGTTCGTCGCCGTGCTCGGCCATGATCTCCGCAACCCGCTCGGCGCGGTCGTCGCCGGCGCGACGCTCGCGCTCAGGCGCAGCGAGGACGCGAAGGTGCGCGGCCACCTCGAGCGCGTGCTCCGCAGCGCCCGGCGCATGGCGCGCATGGTCGAGCAGCTCCTCGACGTCTCCCGCGTCCGGCTCGGCCGCGGGATCCCGCTCACGCGGGCCGAGATCGACCTCTGCGAGCTCGTCCGGCAGGCGGCGGCCGAGACCGAGCCCTCCCACCGGCAGCACCGCTTCGACCTGCGGCTCCCCCCGCGGTGCGAGGGAGACTGGGATCGCGATAGGCTCGCCCAGGTCCTCTCGAACCTGCTCGCCAACGCGTGCGAGCACTCGGAGGCGGAAGCCGTCGTGACGGTCGAGCTTCGCGCCAGCTCGACGAGCGCCTCGGTGGCGGTCCACAACCCCGGGCCGGCGATCCCGCCCGAGCTCCTCCCCTCCGTCTTCGACGCCTTCGCGAGCGGCGCGGAGGGCCGTGGCCTCGGCCTCGGGCTCCACATCGCGCGCGAGATCGCGCAGGCGCACGGCGGCGACATCGCGGTCGAGTCGGCGCCCGACCGCGGCACCACCTTCACGGTCACCCTGCCCCGCCGCTCCGCCGGGGCCACGGCGCGCACGATGACGCCGCTGCCCCAGCTCCTCGACGACGCGGCCGGCCCGGGCCGCGCCGGCGGGGCCCGCTGATCACCGCGCGAGGCGCCGCAGCGCGGCGGGCGCCGCGAGGAACGCGGCGAGCGCGACCATCGTCGCGCCGGTGGGGAGCTCCCAGATCCAGGAGAGGACGTACCCTCCCGCCGCCGCCACCACGCCGAGCGCCGCCGCGAGCGGGAAGGCGACGCGGAAGCGCGCCCCGAGGAGCAGCGCCCCCGCCGCGGGCAGCGTGAGGAACGCGAAGACCGGCAGCGCCCCGAGCGCCCTCGCCGTGACCGGGATGGCGAGGCCGATGGTGAGGAACAGCACCGAGTCCCACAGCTGCACGCGCATCCCCACCGCCTGCGCCGTCTCCGCGTCGAACGACGTGAACGCGAGCTCCTTCGCGAAGAGCTGGTGGACCACGGTGCAGAGCACCGCCACCCCGGCGATGACCGCGAGGTCGCTCGCCGGCACCGCCACCGCGTTGCCGAAGACCATCCCGCCGAGATCGTGCGCGGCGTGCACGAGGCGGCTCGCGCCGAGGACCACGAGCGCCGACGACACCACCCAGGCCGTGCCGACGGTCGCCTCGGCGGGGAGCCGGCGCGACCGGAGCGCGCCGAGCACGAGCGCGCCCACCACCGAGAACGTGATCGCGACGAGCAGCTGCTCGGAGGCGTGCTCGGTCTCGATGTGGAACCGCTCCTCGGCGAGGAGCGTCGCGACGAGGCCCAGCGTCGAGAGCTGCGTGAGGGCCGCCGAGACGAACACCGTGCGCCGGAGGACGACGTACACCCCGAGCGCGCCGAGGAGCGCGCCCGCGACGACGGACGCGGCGAGCGGGACCTGCCAGATCTCGCGCGCGGCGAGGAACTCCTGGAGCGCGCTCACGGGAGCACCTCCTCGCCGTTCGAGGAGAGCGGGTACACGAGCCGCCGCCCCGCCTCCTCGCGCACCGCCACCGCGCGGCCGTAGAGCGCGCCGAGCGCGTCCGGGCGGAGCATCTCGTCGAGGCTGCCCACCCGGAACAGCCTCCGGTCCTTGTCCACGAACGCGAGCGCGCGGGCGTAGTTGGCCACCGCCTCGAGGCGGTGCGAGACCATCACGATCGTGAGCGCGCCGTTGCGCTGCAGCTCCCGCAGCAGGTCCATGAGGCCCAGCTCGGCGGCGGGATCCATGCCGCTCGTGGGCTCGTCGAGCGCGAGGAGCTCGGGATCGGCGACCAGCGCCCGCGCGATGAGCGTGCGCTGGCGCTGTCCGCCCGAGAGCTCGCCGAAGCGCTTCTCCGCGAGGTGCTCCACGCCCACGCGGGAGAGCGCGCGCCGGGCCTCTTCCCGGTCGGCGCGGCGGGGCCGCCGCCAGGGCCCGAGGACCGGCACGCGGCCCATCAGCGTCACCTCCCCCGCCGTGAAGGGCCAGATGGTGTCCACGTGCTCGCGCTGCGGCACGTAGCCGACGCGCAGCCCCTCCCGCCGCACCACGCGGCCCGCCACCGGAGCGTGGGCGCCGAGCAGGGTCCGGAGGAGCGTCGTCTTCCCGCCGCCGTTCGGGCCGACCACCGCCAGGAACTCGCCCGGTCCGACGGCGAGGTCGAGCCCCTGGAGGAGCGGCCGGCGGCCGTACCCGATCGCCGCGCCCTCGAGGCGCACGAGCGCGCCGCTCATCGCGCCGCCCCGGCCACGCGCGTGACGAGCATGTCCACGTACTTCTCGTAGCCGTCGAGCCCGGGCTCGCCCCCGACGTCGCCGGGGATCTGCACCACCTTGGCGCCGGAGTACTTCGCCACGACGTCCGCCGACCGCCGGTCGTAGTAGTTCTCGAGCACGATCGCCTTCACCCCCTCGCGCTTCGCCAGGCCGACGAGGTCGGCGAGGTGCGCGGGCGGCGGCGGGACGCCGGGGCGGGGCTCGAGCTCGCCCACCGACTGCAGCCCCGTCCACTCGAGGAAGTAGGGCAGCGTCCGGTGCTGGGTGATGATCTTCCGCCCCTTCACGGGCGCGAGCGCCGCCTGCCAGCGTGGGATCGCCGCCTCGATCCTGCCGCGGAACGCGGCGAGGTTCTTCTGGTAGCGATCGGCGCCGCCGGGATCCAGCGCCGCGAGCCGCCCGGCGATCGCCTCCGCGACCTTCAGCGCGCGGCGCGGATCGGTGAGGAAGTGCGGGTTGCCGCCGGGGTGGAGGTCGCCGCGGCTGCGGTCGACGACGCCGGTCGGCACGTCGAGCACCTGGATCACGCTCGCGGCGGTGAGCCGCCGCGGGCCGCCGGGCTGGATCTGGGCGTTCCGGGACTGGTTCACGAGCGGCGGCAGCCAGCCGATCTCGAGGTCGAGGCCGACGTCCACGAGGAGGTCGGCGTTCCGGAGCTTCACCGCGAGGATCGGGTTCGCGTCCACGAAGTGCGGGTCCTGCACGCCGCGGGAGAGGCTCTCCACGCGGGCGCGATCGCCGCCGACCTCGCGCGCGAGCGCGGCGAGCCCCTCGGTGGTGGCGACGACCTTGGGCTCGGCGGTGGCGAGCGAGGGCAGGAGCAGGGCGAGCGATGCGAGCAGCGAGGTGCGCATGGTGATCTCCTAGAACGGGTGCGCGCCGTGCGCGCCGATGCCGAACTCGAGCTGGACGAGCGTCTCGAGGCCGTCCTGTCCGCCCGGCCGCCGGTCGTACGCGACCTGCAGCCGGAGCCGCTGGAACTCCGAGGGGAGCCAGGCGGCGAGCGCGGCCACGCGCTGCTCGGTCCCGGGCTCCGCCTCCCCTGCCGACGGCGCCCACTCGTAGCGCGCGCCGTAGCCGAAGTAGCTCCCCTGCCGCCAGAACGCCTGCGCCCAGCCGCCGGTGTCCGTGCCGCGCGGCGCGTCCGGGACGCCGCGAAAGCGGCGCGCGTACAGCTCGCCGGAGACCGCGAGGTAGGACCGGCTCTCGAGCGGGCGGAAGCGCAGGTACAGATCCACGCCGCCGAGGTCGCGGAACGCTCCGCCGCCCGGCTCGTCCCGGCGCGCCGCGGAGAGCCCGACGCCGAGCGTCGCCGTCGCCGCGAGCGGGAAGAACTGCTCGACGCGCGCGATGCCGGTGAGCGCCTCGGCCTCCCCGGCCCCGGGCGCCGTGCTCTGGGCAGCGAGGTGGAGCGTCGCGAACCAGGGCAGGGGCGCGAGCCAGCTCGCGTCCACGCCCGGGCCCGAGAGCACCTCGTCGGCGAGGAGCCGCGAGCGCGCGAGCGGCGCGTCCACGAACTCCCAGACGTGCGGGTGCTGCTGGTTCTGGCGACCGAAGGGGCTGAAGAGCTTTCCCGCGCGGAGCTGCAGGCCGGCGGGGAGCGAGAGCGTCGTCAGGTACGCCTCCTCCACGTCGGCGCCCTCCGGCGTGAACGAGACGAACGCGTCGGCGCGCGCGTAGGGATCCACGACGGCCTGGAGCCCGAGCTCGAGCTCCTGGAACTGGAAGCCCGGCTTGTCCGCCGGGCCGAAGGGCCCCGAGCGCGGGGAGAGCTTCCCGATGTCGTAGGTCCCGAAGGTCGCGGCGCCGCTGCCGATGGCGCTCACGTCGGGCAGGAGCAGCACGCGCGCGTAGCGGGCCGCGTCGGAGGGCGCGGCGCCCGCCGTACCCGGGGCGGCCGCCCCGCCCTGGCCCGGGGTCTCCCCGCCGCCGGCCGCCGGCTGCCCGCTCGAAGCGGGCGCACCGCCCAGCTCGCGCGTGATGTCCTCCTCGAGCTTCTTCTTCTCCGCCTCGGACTGCCCGGCGGGTGCTCCGGGAGGCCCCTGCGGCGCGCGCGCCGGCGGACTCGCCTCACCGCTCGCCGCGCCGGTCGAAGCTGCCGGCGTCTCCTGCGCGCCGCCTTGCTGCGGCAGCGCGAGGACTGCGGCGAGCACGCTCGCCGCGATCGTCGTTCTCATGTCGTCCTGCTCCCGGGCGCGCGAGGCGCCCCTGGCCCGTCGTCACGGCTGCGCGACGCACCCCTGGTGAATGGGGCGGCCGCGGTTCGCGAAAGGCAACCGGCTACGCGGGGACGGGAGGGGACTGACCGGGGACTGCGCCGAGCGGAGCGCCGGCCAGAGGCGGGAGCCCGGGCGGGAGGATCACCTCGCCCGTGACCAGCGGCGAGGGCCTGAGCTCGGGGGTGGCGCGGGTCGCGACGTCGCCGATGCGCGAGACGCACACCGCGCACGGGTGCCCGCCGCTCCCGGGGTCCTCGAGGTGGACGTGCGGCGCGATCGCCGTGAGCGCCAGGTAGGCCGCGAGGGCCGCGGCGATGAGCGCGCGCATCGGCGGGAGAGGATGTTCGGGCGACCGGGGTGCTGTCAAGCCAATCGCCCGGACGCCCGGACGGGCCGCGGGCAGTGTCGTCACGGACCGAGCGCGCCGGCCGCCCGCAACGACGCGAGCTCCTCCTCGGAGAAGCCGGCCTCGCGCAGCACCGCCTCGCCGTGCTCGCCCATCCGCGGCGCCGGCCTCCGGGGCGCCTCCTCACCGCGGAGCCGCACCGGCGTCGCGACGCCGCGGATCGCCCTGCCCTCCCACGGCGTCGGCACCTCGACGAACGCGCCGCGCGCGGCGAGGTGCGGATCGGAGCAGGGCTCGTCGCCCTCCAGCACCGGCGCGACGCACACGTCGTGCGCCGCCGCGAAGGCCGCCCACTCGTCGCGCGTCCGCGCCGCGAAGATCGCCTCCAGCTCGGCGCGCGGGCCCGCGCCGCCGCCCTCGAGCTGGCGCGGCCCGAGCTCCGGCCGCCCGACCGCCTCGCAGAACGCCGCGAAGAACTTCGGCTCGAGCGCGCCGAGCGCCACGAAGTGCCCGTCCTTCGTGCGGTACACGCCGTACGTGGCCGCGCCGCCGGAGAGCAGCTCCCGCCCCCGGACGGTCGGCGCGCCGCGCGCCCAGGCCAGGGCGAGCGGGAGCGTCATGAGGGCGAGCGCGCCCTCCGCCATCGACACGTCCACGTGAGCGCCCTCCCCGGACGCCGCGCGCCGGACGAGCGCCGCGAGGATGCCCGCCACCGCGGGCCAGGCCCCGCCGGCGAGATCGGCGATCTGCACACCCGGCAGGACGGGCCGCTCCGGCTCGCCGTTCAGCCCGAGCACGCCCGCGAGGGCGCAGTAGTCCACGTCGTGCCCGGCCCGCCCGGCGTACGGGCCGTCCTGGCCGTAGCCGGTGATCGAGCACAGCACGAGGCGCGGGCTCGCGGCGCGGAGCGCGGCGTAGCCGAGGCCCATGCGGTCGAGGACGCCGGGGCGGTAGGACTCGACCACCACGTCGGCGCGGGCCGCGAGCCGCAGGAACGCGGCCACGCCCTCGGGGCGGCGCAGGTCGAGGGCGAGCGAACGCTTGTTGCGGTTGAGCGCGTGGAACGCGCCGGAGGCCTCGCCGGCGAGCGGCGGGAGCGAGCGGAGGGCGTCGCCGTCCGGCGGGGCCTCGATCTTCACCACGTCGGCGCCGAGATCCGCGAGGACGAGCGTCGCGAACGGCCCCGGGAGCAGCCGGGACAGATCGAGAACGCGGAGTCCCTCGAGCGGCGGCACCGCTACAGGATCTGCTGGAGCTTCATCGCGAGGCCCATGTCGCCCTGGATCTTGAGCTTGCCGGACATGAAGGCCATCTGCGCGTTGAGCTTGCCGTTCACGATGTTCAGGAAGTCGGCGTCGGTGGCGGCCACCGTGCACTTCGCGTTCGGTGCGTGCCCCTCGGCGACCCGGCCGCCCGGCGCCGTGCAGTCCACCGTCCAGACGCCACCGCCCGGGCCCGAGATGTTGAACTGGTACACGGCGCTGATCTTCTGCACCACGTCCGGCTTCGCCTGGAAGCGACCCGGGATGTGGCGCTCGAACACGTCCTTCACGCTCGTCACTTGCTCGGCCATCGGGCGGGGCCTCCTCGGCGCGCACCGATTCGGAAATCGGCGCGGCGTCGATGATACGTATTGGCCCGCGGAAGGGCTGTCAAGCGAGGGCTGCAGCGCTACGGGCGAGGGCGGGCGCGGAGCACGTCGGCCACGGCGGAGGTGAGCGCGTCGGGATCGACGGGCTTGATGAGCACCGCGTCGACCTCCCGCCCGCGCGCTCTCGCGATGTCGTCGCGCTCCGCCCAGCCCGTGACGATCACCACCGGGACCGTGGGGGCGATGGACTTCGCGGCCTTCGCCATCTCGAGCCCGCCCATCCCGGGCATGCCGACGTCGGTGACGACGACGTCGATCGAGTGCTCGGAGAGCGTCTTCAGCCCTTCCTGACCGCTCGCGGCCGGAAGCACCACGTAGCCCGACGCCTCGAGGACCTCGGCCATCAGCTCCCGGTTGTCGTCGTCGTCCTCGACGAGGAGGACTCGAAGGCCGCTCTGGTCCACCTGGCCCCCCATGGGTTGGCTCGGCCCCCGCTGACCTGGTGCCGGCGACAGTAGAGCAATGCTCCCCCCGGGCGCGAGCGCCCGTGGGGGGGAGCCCCGGCTACTCCAAGTAGAACGAGTCGAGGAGGTCCTTGTAGTTCTGCGTGACGACCTTGCGCTTGACCTTGAGCGTGGGCGTCAGCTCCCCCGACTCCTGCGTGAAGTCCCGCGGCACGATCGCGAACTTCTTGATGGTGGAGTAGCTCGCCTGCTTGGCGTTGAGCGCGTCGATCGCCTTCTGGATCTGGGCGCGCACGCGCGGGTCCTCGTGGAGCGCGGCGCCCGCCGGGACGCCGGCGTCGGTCGCCCACTTGCGGGCGTTCTCCTCGTTGAGCGCGACGAGCGCCGAGAGGAACTTCCGCTTGTCGCCGTGCACCATCACCTGCGAGACGAGCGGCTCCGTCTTGAGCTCGTTCTCGAGGTTCTGCGGCGCGACGTTCTTCCCGCCCGCCGTGACGATGATGTCCTTCTTGCGGTCGGTGATCCGGAGGTGGCCCGCCTCGTCGAGGTAGCCGATGTCCCCCGTGTACAGCCAGCCATCCCGCAGCACCTCCGCGGTCGCCGCCGGGGCGTTGTAGTACCCCTTCATCACGCCGGCGCCCTTCACGAGGATCTCGCCGTCGTCCGCGATCCGCACCTCGGTCCCGGGCACCGGCGGCCCGACCGTGCCGATCCGGTTCTCGCCCGGGCGGTTCACGAACGTGCCGGCGGACGACTCGGTGAGGCCGTAGCCCTCGAGGATGGTGAAGCCGAGCACGCCGAAGAAGTGGGCGATCTTCGGGGAGAGCGGCGCGCCGCCGGACACGAAGAGGCGCATGCGCCCGCCGAACTTCTCGTTGAGCGCGTGCGTGAGCTTCGGGAACACCAGCTTCTTGCCCACGAGGAAGCCGAAGGACGAGTAGCTCTTCCCCTGCTCGGCCGCGGTCGCGTACTGCTCGAAGCTCTCCATGGCGAGCTGGAAGAGCTTGCCCTTGAGGCCCGGCGTCGCGAGGCCCTTCGAGATGACCGTGTTGTAGGCCTTCTCGAAGATGCGCGGCACGGAGGGCATCACCGTCGGCCGCACCTCCGAGGCGTTGTCGAGGATCTTCTCGAGCGACTCCACGAACGCGCAGGTCGCGCCCGTGGCGAACCAGACGGCCTCGATGACCTTCGCGAACGAGTGCGCCATCGGCAGGAACATGAGGACGAGGTCGTCCGGGCCGATGAGCCGGATCTGCTCGATCGCATACCCCTCGTAGACCCAGTTGCCGTGGGTGAGGACGACGCCCTTCGGGTTGCCGGTCGTGCCGGAGGTGTAGATGAAGCTCGCCGGCGCGTCCGGGCCGACCACCGCGAGGCGGGCGGCGTGCGCGTCGGGGTTCGCGCGCCGCCACTCCGCGCCCGAGCGCTCCAGGTCCGCGAGCGTGCGCTCGAACGGATCCGCCGCGATCCCGGTCGCGCGGATGATGCCCTCGAGGGCGGGCAGCTTGCCCCGCACGTCGCGGATCTTCGCGACCTGCACGTCGGTGTCGCAGAAGACGAAGCGCGCCCCGGAGTCGGCCAGGATGTACTGGCACTCGGCGGCCTTGTTCGACTGGTAGATCGTGACCGTGATCCCCGCGGCGCCGAGGATGCCCAGATCGGCGAGGATCCACTCGATGTTGGTCTCGCCGATGATCGCCACCCGGTCTCCGGGGTGGAGCCCGATGGCGGCGAGGCCGTCGGCGACGTCGCGTGCCCGGCGGGCGAGGTCCGCCCAGGAGACCTCCTGCCAGCGCCCCTCGCGCTTCATCTTCACGGCGGTGCGATCGGCGCGCGCCTTCGCCTGCGCCTCGAACAGCGCGACCAGGTTGCGCGCGGCGGGCGACCCCGTCTTCAGCTCGGCCTCGGCGATCATCGCGTTCTCCTCACTCGGCGAGCTTGCGGCGGGCGATCCCCTGCCAGCGCCGCTCCTCGGCTTCGTCATAGCGTCCGGGCGCGTCCGCGGCAGCCTTCTCGAGCTGCTCGCGCGCCTCGCGCTTCCGCCCCTGCTTGCGGTAGGTGTCCGCGAGGTAGACGCGCGCGCGGACGTTGTCCGGGTTGCGCCCGAGCGCGTCCTTGAGCGCCCGCTCGGACTTTCGCGCGTCGTACTTGGGCCAGGGCAGCTCGTACCAGAAGCGGCCCCAGGCGGTCTGGATGGCGCCTCCCCCGAACCCGGGGTCGATCTTCTCGGCGTGCGAGAGCCGGTCCTTGAACTTCCCCTCCAGGCCCTCGCGCAGCGCGCGCAGGATGCCGAGCCCCAGCGCGTACTGCCCCATGCCCGCGGCCGCGTAGTTCCATCCCTCGACGCGCGCCGGGTTCGCCCGGATCGCCCGCTCGCCGTAGTCCCAGGCGCGCTTGCCGAGCCGCGTCTGCTCGTCCTTCGGCAGCGAGGGATCGTCCGCGAGCCAGACCTCGAGGCGCGCCCGCCGCCAGAGCACCTCGTAGTCCTCGGGCCCGAGGCGCTCCGCCTCGTCGAGCGCGGCGCCCACGGCCGCGAGCTCGGCGGGATCCGCGCGGCGGACGTACGCGGCGTCGGCGCGCGCGACGAGCGACGCGAGCGTCTGACTCGACGCAGCGGCCGCCGGTCCTGCCGGGGCGGCCGAGGAGAGCGCGGTCGCGAGAACGAGCGCGAGGGCGGGGACCATGAACGAGTTGTTGCACACCCGCGCCCGGCCGCGCAGGCTCCGGACGGAGGTCTTCACGATCCGTCACCCGGCGGGTGCGGATGACCCGGTCAGCCGGCGCAGATCAGCTGGAGCTGCACGCGATCGCCCTGCTGGAGCCGGCACGCGTTCTGGAACGTGACGGTCGCGGGGCGCCCCGAGAGGGGGGGCGTGTAGACCGCGCCGGCAGTGGCCGCCTCGGCCGTACCGTCGAGCGCGACCGTGCAAGGGATGGTCTCGAGCCCCGCGCGATCCACTCCGACCGCGAGCATGCGCCAGTCCGCGGGGGTCCCCTGGAGCGGCACCGACTGGGCGACGAGCAGGCCGGCGATGTCCTCGAGGATGCTCTTGAAGCTCGCGTCGCAGATGGAGCCGGTCCGGGTCCGCACGCTCCCGAGCGCGCTCGCGAGCTCCGTGAAGCGGAGCCCGCCGTCGAGCGCGGTCCCGCACACGTCGTTCGCGCAGGTGGCGCACGACGGCTCACCGCTCGCCGGGTCCACGCCGACGATGGATGCGACCACGACCTCCCGGCGCTCTCCGTCGATCGGGTCGCGGAGGAAGGTCACGACGTCGCCGATCGAGTCGAGGCTCGAGGCCTTGAAGCCCGGGTTGTGGCAGTCGACGTCGTCGACGGCGAAGGGCGCGGCCGTGTCGGAGCAGTCGTCCTCGTCGGAGACGAAGACGACCGCGAGCCGCGCCCCGCTCCGCAGGAACCCGGCGTTCGTGCCGTCCGCGATGCGATCGGAGAGCGCCAGGCGCGCCGCGCGGAACGGCTGCTCCTTGAACGTGCCGTAGGTGCCGACCCGCACGTTCGCCTTGAAGTCGTCGACGAGCGAGGGCGAGGAGGCGGTGAGGATGCGCGTCCCCTCGAAGCCCGTGCCGGACTTCCAGAGGATGTCGCCCGGCACCGCCACCCCGGGGGAGCTCTGCTGGATGGCGATGAGCGCGCCGTCCGGGAACGGCTTCCCCGTGGCCGGGCCGCTCGTGTACGCCTGGCCGCTGGTGGCGGTGGCGCCGTAGTCCTCGACCGACGTGGAGGTGATCCCGATCTGGAACTCGTTCGCCACGGGCGCGGCGACGAGCGCGGTGATGAACGCGTTCAGGTTGTCGCGCAGGTTCGTCTGCTCCTCGTCCATCGAGATCGAGTCGTCGATGACGAAGAGGATGTCCGTCTTCACCGCCGCCGGAACGACCTGCGTCGACTCGCAGCGGGTGACCGCCTGCGAGGGCACCTGCTCGCAGGCGGCGAGCGCGAGCGCGCCCACCGCGAGGAGCGAGCCGGCGCGGGCCGCCCGGCTCACGGCTGGCACTCCAGCGCCGTCGAGCCAGGCGCGCAGCACACGCAGGTGCCGCGGCCGGTCCCGGGCGGCGTGTAGCAGCCCCAGTCCTCGACCCGACCGCCGAGCGCCTGTTGGCATTCGGTGCGGGTCGTGCAGCCGCTCCGCGGGTTCAGGGCGATGTAGTCGGCGGAGTAGGTCTCGCCCGGATCGGCCTCGCAGTTGTTCGTCGCATGGTTGATGTAGATGAACGTCGAGACCGCGACCGCGTCGCCGGCGTCCTTGGTGGCGGTGAACCACCAGTCGCACCGCACCGCGGCGCCGGTCGCGTCCTTGCAGAGGTTCTGGTCCTGCGCCGCGGCGAACGCCGTGCCGGCAGGCGCGGGCCCGTTGCAGGTCTTCCTCGGCTGGCCGTTCGCCTTGGCGATCCGGAGCAGCGCGATCTGGCCCTCGGCGGGCTCGGTATTCAGCTCCAGGCCTGCGGGCGGCTTCAGGATGTCGGCGACCGACTCGAGGAGCGTGCCGAAGTCCGGGTCGCACACCGAGCCCGTGATGACGTCCGCGCCCTTGCCGCGCAGCGCGTGGGCGGCGTCGAGGAGCCGGTTGCCGGGAGCCTGGGCGCCGCAGTTCGCAGAGCCGCAGGCGCAGTCGGTCTGGCAGCAGAGCCCCGCGGTGCACGAGTCCCCCGAGCAGGAGGTCTGCGCCGCCGGCAGGATGAACGCCGCGCCGAGCGGGCGGCCGAGGCTCGCGAAGTAGTCCACGATCTCGCCGACCCCGAACTCCTTCTTCTTGGTCGGGTCCGTCGACTCGTAGTCGCGCACGCAGGCGTCGGCGCCGGTCGGATCCGCGCGCATGACGATGCCCGCGCTGGCGTCGTTGGGGGAAGAGCAGTCGTCCTCGTCGCCGACGAACACGAGCACGAGCTTCGAGTCCTTGCGCGGCCACTCCGCCGGCGCCGTCGCGTTCGTCCCGTCCCACGCCGGGGCGCCCGACATCGTGTACGCGTCCTTCTGCTGTCCCCCGAGCGCCTTCTGCAGCGCGAGCCGCGCCGCCTGGAGCGCTTGCTCCTGGCCGGAGCCGCAGGTGCCGACGATCACGTTTCCGCCGACGCTCGTGCCGCCGACGAACCAGTCGATGAGCTGCTGCCGCGTGAAGCCCTGGCGGTTCTTCGCTCCCGCGCCGTAGAGCTCCTTGTCGAAGTGCAGGACGCGCGGGTTGCCGTGCCAGCCCACGAAGTCGCCCTGCGGGTAGCGGGCGCCCTCCACCGCGACTCCGACCGGGCTCTGCTGGCTCGTGCAGAAGGAGAAGTCGTAGGTGTGCGTGAGCTGCCCGCAGCCCGCGGCGCCGTTGGCGCCGAGCTGGTCGGCGAGCACGCTCGTCTCGCGGGTGCACTTCACCACCTGCCCGTCGTCCCCGAGCAACGGGGTGCCCGACGAGTTCACGCAGGTCCCCGCCTGGCACGTGTACGCGAAGGAGCTCCCGTACTCCGGGTTCCAGAACACCGACGTCGTGGTGACCGCGATGTGGAAGTCGATCGGCAAGCGCCCGGCCGCCGCGCGCTCCGCGTTGAACTGATCGATCCTGGAGACGAACCGGGTGAAGTTCTGGGCGAGCTTCGCCTGCTCGGCTGCCATCGACCCGGAGTCGTCCACGACGAACAGGATGTCCGCCGACGAGAGATCCGAGAGCGTGACGCGCTCGTTGCCGGGCTGCACCAGGCAGTGGCCGACGGGGTTGAAGTTGTAGTCCTGACACCCGGCCGCCGCGAGCATTGCCAGCGGGGCGAGCGCGCGGACCGCGGACGATCGCGCCATCTTGGAAGCCTCCGATCCGGCGGGATGATAGCCCTCTGCCGCCAGCCGGCAAACTAAGGAAGCGAGCAACCTCGCGCCTACACCGGCGACCGGGTGGGCGCGCCGCGCCTCCTCTGCGAGGCGAGGCCCCGGCGGTGCCGGGGCGCTTCCCGGCGCGCGCTACTCCCACTCGATCGTGGCGGGCGGCTTCGAGGAGATGTCGTACACGACGCGGTTGATGCCGCGGACCTCGTTGATGATGCGCGAGGACATGCGCCCGAGGAGGTCGTAGGGCAGGCGCGCCCAGTCGCCGGTCATGCCGTCCGTCGACTCGATGGCGCGGATGGCGCAGGTGGCCTCGTAGGTGCGCTCGTCGCCCATGACGCCGACGCTGCGCACCGGGAGGAGCACCGCGAACCCCTGCCAGAGCTTCTCGTAGAGGCCGGCCGCGCGGATCTCCTCCTGGACGATGGTGTCCGCCCTGCGGAGCACGGCGAGCCGCTCCTCGGTGACCTCGCCGAGCACGCGGATGGCGAGCCCCGGGCCGGGGAACGGCTGGCGCTGGACGATGTGCGGCGGCAGCCCGAGCTCGATCCCGAGCCGGCGCACCTCGTCCTTGAAGAGCTCGCGCAGGGGCTCGACGAGCCCGAGCTTCATCACCTCGGGGAGGCCGCCGACGTTGTGGTGGCTCTTGATGGTGGCGGACGGTCCCTTGAAGGAGACCGACTCGATGACGTCGGGGTAGAGCGTGCCCTGGACGAGGAACTGGGCGCGCTCGCCGCCGGCGGCGAGGCCCTCCACCTGCTCCTCGAACACCGCGATGAACTCGCGGCCGATGATCTTGCGCTTTTGCTCGGGGTCGGTGACGCCGGCGAGCTTCGCGAGGAAGCGCTTGGAGGCGTCCACGGTCACGAGCGGCAGGTGGAACATCCGCCCGAAGACCTCCTCGACCTGGGCGCGCTCGCCGGCGCGGAGCACGCCGTTGTCCACGAAGATGCAGCGGAGCCGGTCGCCGATGGCGCGGTGGACGAGGAGCGCCGCGACGGCGGAGTCCACGCCGCCCGAGAGCGCGCAGAGGACGTGGCCGTCCTTCACCTGGGCGCGGATCTGCTCGACCGCGATCTCCACGTAGGCCCGCATCGACCAGCTGCCGGAGCAGCCGCACACGCGGTAGGCGAAGTTGCGGAGGATGTCCTTGCCGAGCGGCGTGTGGACCACCTCGGGGTGGAACTGCACGCCGAAGAAGCGCCGGCGGCGGTCCTCGACGGCGGCGAACGGCGCCGAGGACGTCGCGGCGATGGGCTCGAACCCGGGCGGCAGCGCCTCGACGCGGTCGCCGTGGCTCATCCAGACGTCGAGCTTGCGCGGCAGCCCCTCGAACAGCTCCGCGCCCTCGCGCGTCTCGATGGTCGCCGGGCCGAACTCGCGGTGCGCGGCCTTGTCCACGCGCCCGCCCAGCTCATGGGCGAGGAGCTGGAGGCCGTAGCAGATCCCGAGGACGGGGACGCCCAGCTCGAAGGCGAGCCGGTCGGCGCGCGGGCTGCCCTCGGCGAGCACCGACATCGGCCCGCCGGAGAGGACCACGCCCCGGGGCGCGAACGCGCGCATCGCCTCGGGCTTCATCGTGCACGGGTGGATCTCGCAGTAGACGCCGAGCTCGCGCAGCCTGCGCGCGATGAGCTGCGTGTACTGCGACCCGAAGTCGAGGATGAGGATCTTCTCTGCGTGGATGTCCAACGCGGGCCTCCGGCTCCGACGTCAAAGACCGCTCGCCTCGCCGCCTGTCGGGTGCGAGCGGCAAAAGCCGCGCTGCGCCGGCTCGTGGTCCGACAGGCTCACCACGAGCGGAGGGAATCAGTCCGCCCGGTAGTTCGGCGCTTCCTTCTCGATGATGACGTCGTGCACGTGGCTCTCGCGCAGGCCGGAGGTGGAGATCCGCACGAAGCGCGGCTTCACCCGCAGCTCCGCGATCGCCTTGCAGCCGAGGTAGCCCATGCCGCTGCGCAGGCCGCCCACGAGCTGGAAGAGCGTCATCTCGACGGTGCCCTTGTACGGCACCCGCCCCTCGATGCCCTCGGGCACGAGCTTGTCGGCGTCCGAGACCTCGGCCTGGAAGTAGCGGTCCTTGGAGCCCTGCTTCATCGCGCCGAGCGAGCCCATGCCCCGGTACGACTTGTAGCTGCGGCCCTGGTAGAGGATCACGTCGCCGGGCGCCTCCTCGGTGCCCGCGAGCAGGGACCCGATCATCACGCTCGACGCGCCGGCCGCGATGGCCTTCACGAGGTCGCCCGAGAACTTCACGCCGCCGTCGGAGATGACCGGCACGCCGTACTTCTCGGCGGCGCGGGTGCAGTCGTCCACCGCGGTGATCTGGGGGACGCCGACGCCGGAGACCACGCGCGTCGTGCAGATGGAGCCGGGGCCCACGCCGACCTTCACCGCGTCCACCCCCGCCTTGCAGAGCGCCTCGGCGGCCTCGGCGGTCGCCACGTTGCCGGCGACGAGCTCGACGTTCTTGAAGTTCGTCTTGGTCGCCCGCACCGCCTCGAGGACGTCCCGGTGCGCGCCGTGGGCGGTGTCGATGGCGATGACGTCCACGCCCGCCTTGAGGAGGGCCTGGATCCGCTGCTCGCGATCGGCCCCCACCCCCACCGCCGCGCCGCAGAGGAGCCGGCCGAGCTTGTCCTTGGCGGCGTTCGGGTGCTTCTGGATCTTCTCGATGTCCTTGATGGTGACGAGGCCGCGCAGCTCGAACGCCTCGTTCACGACGAGGAGCTTCTCGATCCGGTGCCGGTGGAGGAGCTCCTTCGCCTCCTCGATCGTCACGCCCTCGCGGGCGGTGACGAGGTCCTTCGTCATCACCTGCTCGACGCGCTGCTCGAGGTTCTTCTCGAAGCGGAGGTCGCGGTTCGTGAGGATGCCGACCAGCCGGCCCTTCTGGACGACGGGGATGCCGCTGATCCCGTTCTCGCGCATGAGCGCGACGGCGCGGTGGATGGGCGCCTCGGGCTCGATCGTGATCGGGTCCCCGACCACCGCCGACTCGTACTTCTTGACCTTGTGGACCTCGGCCGCCTGCTGCTCGACGGTGAGGTTCTTGTGGACGAAGCCGAGCCCGCCCGAGGAGGCCATCGCGATGGCCATCCGCGCCTCGGTCACCGTGTCCATGGCGGCCGAGACGATCGGGATGTTGAGCTGGAGGTTGCGGGTGAAGCGCGTCGACGTCTCGACCGACTTCGGGAGGACGTCGGATTCCGCGGGGAGCAGCAGGACGTCGTCGAACGTCAGCGCGAGGCGGAGGTCGTCGCGGTTGAGCATGGGGACGTATAATCGAGCGCGCTCGGACCGGTCAAGACGCCCGGTTCCCCTACGGATCCGGCGGGAGCGGGCCGGGCGCGGGTCACCCCGGCGCGAGGGGCCGGCGCTCGACGCCCGCGCGCCTCGCCCCCAGCGCCTCGGGAGGTGCGCGGGGGCCCACACACGCCGCGCGGACGCTGCGCCGCAGGGTGAACACCCGCTTGCCCGCCCGTCCGCCGGAAGACGATAATCGCCGCGGTGGAGGGGCCACACGACAAGCGCGGCGGGGGCCGCACGCCGGTGGGCCTCGCCGTCCGGCTCTCCTACGGCACCATCGACGAGCTCGTGGAGCGCTTCGCGGTGAACATCTCCCGCGGCGGCGTGTTCATCCGCACGCGCGCGCCCAGGCCGGTCGGCACCCGGCTCGCCCTGGAGCTCCGGCTCTCCGGCGGCGAGGCGGCGATCCGGGGCGAGGGCGTCGTGCGCTGGATCCAGGCCGAGGATCCGGCGGCTCATCCGCGCCGCGCGCCGGGCATGGGCGTGCAGTTCACGAGGCTCGACGACGCCTCGCGGGCGCTCGTCGAGCGGATGGTGGAGCTGAAGGAGCGCCGCGGCGTCGCCCCCGGCGTGATCGCCCCCGCGCCCATCGCCGCCCGGCCGGACGGGACCCCCGCCCCCACGCGCGCGCCCGATGCGGCGCTCCCGACGGCGCTCCCCACGCCGCCCCCACCGTCCGCGCCGCCGGTGCTCACGCCCCTCCCCGCCGCGCCCTCGCCCGCCCAGGCGGACCTCGCCGCGAGCCACCGGGTGGAGCAGCTCCAGGCCGGACCGGCGCGCATCGACCTCGGCCTCCCGGACGCGCCGCGGCCGGTCACCCGCCCCTCGCGCGCGATCATCGGGATCGACCTCGGGACGTCCAACTCGTGCGCGGCGGTCGTGAAGGACGGGCGGCCGTACGTGATCCCCTCGCGCGAGGGGCACGCCACCGTGCCTTCGATCGTCGGGCTCAACGCGCGCCAGCGCGTCGTCGTCGGTCACCTGGCGAGGTCGCAGCTCCTCACGAACCCCAAGACGACCGTCTCGGGCGCGAAGCGCCTCATCGGGCGGGCCTGGGACACGCCGCTCGTGCAGGAGATCCGCGAGAAGTACCCCTACGAGATCGTGCCCGGCGACGAGGGCCTCGCGGCGGTGCGGCTCGGGCCCGAGACCGTCTCGCTCGAGCAGATCTCCGCGCTCGTGCTGGGAGAGGTCCGCGACGTCGCGCAGAACCACCTCCGCGAGGAGGTGAACCGCGCGGTCGTCACCGTGCCCGCGTACTACAACGAGCGGCAGCGCGCTGCGGTCCGCCACGCGGCGGCGCTCGCGGGGATCCAGGTCGAGCGCATCCTGAACGAGCCGACCGCGGCCGCGCTCGCGTACGCCTACGGCCGTCACCTGAACCAGCGCGTCCTCGTCTACGACCTCGGCGGCGGGACGTTCGACGCCTCCGTGCTCGAGCTGTCCGACAACGTCTACGAGGTCGTCTCGACCGGCGGCGACACCTTCCTCGGAGGGGTGGACTTCGACGACCGGATCGTCGAGCGGCTCCTCGCGATCTGGGAGGAGCGGACGGGTGCGCCCTTCCCGGACGACCGCGTCGCGCTCTCCCGCCTCGTCGACGCCGCCGAGCGCGCCAAGTGCGCGCTCTCCGAGCGCGCCGAGTTCCCGGTGAGCCTGCCCTTCCTCGCCCTGCGCGACGGCGCGCCCGTCGCGCTCGAGGCGGTGCTCACCCGCGACGAGATCGTCGCGCTGGTCGAGCCGCTCGTCGACCGCACCCTCGACGTGTGCCGGGAGGTGCTCCTCGCGAAGGGGCTCGGGACGAAGGACATCGACGAGGTGCTGCTCGTCGGCGGGCAGTCGCGGATGCCGCTCGTGCACCGGAAGGTGGCGGCGTTCTTCGGCCGCCCGCCCTCGCACGCGGTCCACCCCGACGAGGCCGTCGCCCTCGGCGCGGCGCTCCTCGCCCACTCGCTCGGCAGCGCCGAGGGGGTGGTCCTCATCGACGTGCTGCCGATGTCGATCGGCATCGGCCTGCCCGGCGGCCGCGTGAAGACCATCATCGAGCGGAACACGCCCCTCCCCGCCCGCAAGCAGTACGGGCTCACGACGACGCGCGACGGGCAGACCGAGTTCGAGCTCGCCGTCTTCCAGGGCGAGAGCCGCGCGGCGTCGGAGTGCGAGTACCTGGGGACCCTCCGGCTCGAGGGGCTCCCGCCCGGCCCGCGCGGCATGGTCAAGATCGCGGTCAGCTTCGAGCTCGGGCCGGAGTGCCTGCTCACCGTCACCGCGCGCGAGCTCAACACCGGCCGCGAGGTGCAGGCGGTGATGTCGGCGGGCGAGGGGGCGGAGGCGGCGCGGCGCAAGCTCGAGCAGGGCGGCGGGGCGGACGCGGCGCGGGCGCAGACCGGGAACTTCCCGGCGCCCGGGAGCCTGGCCGCGGGCGCTGCGGATCCCGCCGTCGCGGCGGCGAGCGCCGGCGGCGCGCTCGGCGGCCTCTTCCGGAGGATCTTCGGCCGGCGCCCGGAAGCGCGCTAGAGCCTCGAGTCCGGTCGGTTCCGCTACTCCCGCTCCGCCTCGGACGCCAGGGCGGGCGGGGCGGAGCGACGTCCTTGCGCCCATCGGAAGACGAGGGCGAGGAGCACGACGAGGACGCCGAGCAGGATGTAGTTCGAGAATCTCCCGGCGACGCGGGTCGCGGCGTGCAGGTCGGAGCCGAACCAGAAGCCGACGCAGACCCACAGCGGCGCGGAGACGAGCGCCGCGACGCCGTCGAAGAGCAGGAACTCCCAGTACGGCATGCGGGCGTGGCCGACGGTGAAGAAGGTCGGCGCGCGCAGGCCGGGCAGGAAGCGCGCGAACATCACGACCACGTTGCCGCGCGTCCGCACCTTCCGCTCCACGAGCTGGAGCTTCTCCGGCGTGATGAGCCGGCGGAGCGGGCGGAAGTCGGCGATGCGCGCCCCGAACCGCCGCCCCGCGAAGAAGATCACCGAGTCGCCGGCGAGGATGCCGCCGAGCCCCATCACGATCATCGTGAGGAGGCCCTCGTCGTGGAGCATCCCGGAGAAGGTCGCGTGGCTCAGATCGGACGCGAGCCAGGCGAGGACGCCGGCGGTCACGAGGACCACGTCCTCGGGCATCGGCAGGCCGAACCCGCAGAGGACCAGCATGACGAAGACGACGCCGTAGCCGACGTGGAGGGAGTGGCCTCCCAGGATGGCGACCAGGCGTTCGAGCATGCGGCCTTCCGTTCTCCCCGAATTACCCCGAAACCGCCCGAGCGTCACGCGCTAGCCGCGCGGCGCGCGCCTCGATATCGCGGGACCCCCGACGAGAACGATGCGCGCGCCCCGGCGCTTCCCGCCCGCTCGCCCGGAGGGCGGGCAGGGAGGCAGCCCGCGCGTCCCTAGCTCATACGACGGGCGGCGAGCTCCCGGAGGGCGTCGCGGTTCTCCGCGACCTTCTCGGCGAGATCGCCGCCGATGGCCAGCGCGAGCTTCAGGCAGGCCTGCGGCTTCTGGGGCTGCAGCCGCACGAAGTCGCGCTGCGTGATCTCCACCACCTCGCAGGCGGTCCCGGCGACCGCGGACACGAGCCGGACGCTCCGGCCGAGCAGCGCGAGCTCCCCGAGGTGCTCGCCCGCGCCGAGCACGGCGAGCTCCTTCTCGCCCTCGGGCGTGCGCTGCGTGACGCGGACGGTGCCGGACTTCACGATGAAGAGCGACTCGCCGACCATGTTCTCGACGAAGAGCGGCGTGCCCGCCGGGATCGCCTTCTCGAGCGCGATGCCGGCGAAGATCCTGAGGCCCGTCTCGGTGAAGTCCTTGAAGAGCGCCGCGCGCCGGAGCGCCTCGAACGCCGTCATCCCCCACCCCCCTCGCCGCGGTAGCTCGCGGCGTACCCCGCGTACCGCTCCGCAGAGGTCCGGAGGAAGGCGCGCTCCTCCGGCGTGAGCTCGCGGCGCGGCCGCGCCGGCGAGCCCAGCACGAGCGTGCCCGGCGGCACGATGGTCCCGGGCGAGACGAGCGCCCCCGCGCCGACCATCGCGTCGGGGCCCACCACCGCGCCGTCCATGACGATCGCGCCGATGCCGACGAGGCAGCGCTCGCGGATGGTGCACCCGTGCAGCACCGCGCGGTGACCCACGGTCACGTCGTCGCCGATGACGGTCGGGTGCGTCCCCGAGGTGACGTGGACGACGGTGAGGTCCTGCAGGTTGGTGCGCGCGCCGATGCGCACGTGGTTCACGTCGCCGCGGACCACCGTGCCGAACCAGATCGACGAGCCCTCGCCGATCTCCACGTCCCCGACCACGACCGCGTTCTCCGCCACGAACACGGATCCGTGCAGGCGGGGCGCCCGCCCGGCGTACGGCGCGATGATCGGCATCAGCCGTCGATGCTAGCCCGCGCACCTACACGCCGCAAGATGACCGCCGCCACCGCCGCGCCTGCCGCGACGCCGAGCGCATCGGCCGCGAGGTCGAGGAGATCGGGCGAGCGGTTCGGCACGAAGGCCTGGTGCCACTCGTCGGACGCCCCGTACGCGGTCCCCAGCGCGATGGCGAGCCCGAGCGGCACCCAGGCCGGGAGCCGCCACCCGCCGAGCGCCGCGCGCACGAGCGCGCCGAGCACCGCGTACGCGGAGGCGTGCAGGAGCTTGTCGTGCTCGAAGAGGCCCTGCGGCAGCTCGGGGAACGGGTGCGACTGGGAGGACGCCCAGAAGATGAGCGCGGCCCAGGCGACCGCCCCCGCGGCGAACAGCGCCGTGCGCGGGCGCGCGGTCACGCGAGCGTACCGGAGAGCGAGCTCCCGCCGGCGCGCGTGATGCGCGCGTGGACGAGCGCGCCGGTCGGCGCGGCCTGCTCGTCGGCAGCGAGGTGGACGACGGTGTTCTCGGGCGTGCGTCCGAGGCGCTCGCCCGGCTCGTCGGAGGGTCCCTCGACGAGGACCTCGACCACCTTCCCGAGCGCGGCCGCGAGCGCCTCCGCGGCGATGCGGCGCTGCGCGCCCTGGAGCCGCTCGAGCCGCTCGACCGCCACCGCGCGCGGGACCTCCTGCCACTCGGGCCCGGAGCCGAGGCGCAGGCCCGCGACCGTCTTCGGGCGCGGGCTGAAGAGGAAGCTGAAGCTCTGCTCGAAGCGCGCGCGCTCGAGGAGCGCGAGCGAGCCCTCGAAGTCCGCGTCGGTCTCGCCGGGGAAGCCGACGATGAAGTCGGTGGTGACGGCGATGCCGGGGCGGGCGGCGCGCAGACGATCGAAGCGGTCGAGGTACTCCGCGACCGTGTAGTCGCGGCGCATGCGGGCGAGGACGGGATCCGAGCCCGCCTGCACCGGCAGGTGGAAGTGGGGCATGACCTTGGGCTCGTCGCGGAACACCTCCACGAGCGCGTCGGAGAGGTCGTGCGGGTGACTCGTGGTGAAGCGGATCCGCGCGATCCCCGTCACGGCCGCCACGCGGCGGAGCAGCTCCGCGAAGGTGCAGCCGCCCGCGTAGGAGTTCACGTTCTGGCCGATGAGCGTCACCTCGCGCACGCCCACCTCGGCGAGCGCCGCGCACTCGGCCACGATCTCCGGGAACGCGCGCGACACCTCGCGGCCGCGGGTGTGCGGCACGATGCAGAACGCGCAGACGTTGTCGCAGCCCTTCATGGCGGTGACGAACGCGGTGGGCCGGCCGCGCGCGGCCTCGGGGTCCGCCTGCGGGAACACGTAGTCGTGCGAGTCCATCCAGCCCGTCTCGGCGAACCGCTCGCGCTCCGCCCGGGCGACCATCTCCGGGAGCTTGCCGATGTTGTCCGGGCCGAAGACGAAGTCCACGTACGGCACGCGCGCGAGGAGCCGGTCCTTCTCCTGCTGCGCGACGCAGCCGGACACCGCGATGAGCGCGCCGCGCCGCGCCTTCACCTCGCGGTAGCGCCCCAGGGCCGACAGGAGCTTCTGCTCCGCCTTCTCGCGCACCGCGCAGGTGTTGAGGAGGATGAGGTCCGCGTCTTCCGCGGTGTCGGCGCGCTCGAACGCGTGGCGGCCGAGGAGCTCGACCATCCGGTCGGAGTCCGACGCGTTCATCTGGCAGCCGAAGGTGTGGACGTACACCTTGCGGGGGGCGGCCGGGCGATCGCCGGGCGCGGAGGGGGCCTTGCGGGAGAGCGAGACGAGGTCGGACACGCGGGCGGAAACTAAGGAAGACCGGGGCGCGGAGTCAACCGGCGGCTATCCGCCCTCGCGCACCGCGACGAGCTCGATCCGGCTCTTCGCCTTCCGCTTCAGGGGGTAGACGAAGCCCTTCGGCTTGAAGTTCGCGTCGAAGGCCACGCCCGCGACGGGGACGGGCGGGATGACCGAGAGCTCGGTGACGAACGCCCACTCCGTCGTCGTGCCCGCGAGCCGGCGCGAGGGCGAGCGGCCGATGAGCCCCCGCGCCTGCGCGAGCGCGAGGCGGTCGTGGGCGGGGTTCCCGCTCGACGCGACGACCCTCGCTTCCGTGACGACGCCGTCGCCGTCCTCGGTCACCGCGACCACCGTGACGAGCGCCTTCGACCACGCGAGCCCCTTGCCGCCCGTCGCGGCGAGCGCGTCGATCCCCGCGACGAGGGACTCGCGCTCCCGGTCGCCCTCCGCCGCGGCGTGCACCGTGGCGTCCGTCCCCGGCGCGACGCGCCCGGGGGCGTCGGGTCCGTTCTCGAACGGCCGCCCCGAGCGGCCGTAGGCCTCGGCGGCACCGAGGTAGGCGCCGGCGGTGTCCGCGAGGAGGTCGCGAGTCCCCTGCCCGCCTCCGCGCAGCACGCCGAAGTCCGGCGCGAACCCGCCAGCGAGCGCGTCCCGGAGGTCCATCCACGACGCGTCGGGGTAGCGCGCGAGATCGCGCGCGCGCATCTCGGCGAGCATGCCGTCCACGCGCCGCTTCGCGCGCGCGGCGGGCGCCTCCTCGCCGTCGCCGCCGCCCGGGGAGAAGAGCGACGCCGGGGGCGAGACCGCGAGCGCCTCCCGCCCGGCCGGCGCGCGCTCCGCGCCGAGCCCCTGCGCCTCGAACCAGCCGCGCGCCGCGGCGGCGTCGCCGGGCGGGAGCTCGCCCTGCGTCGCTGGCGGCGCCC